>JAHDCG010000191.1 GCA_020629965.1 Saprospiraceae bacterium
CTGAAAAAGAAATTATCACAGCATGGAAAAATCAGTAAAACATAAAAAAATTGTACATAAAATTCTTAAAGAAACAGTCGCATTGTTTCCAAAAGATGAATATTTCGATGTATTGGAAATTGTCGATGAGGAAAGAGGTCAATACTTAATTTATACCGACGGCCGGGAAAAGAAAGGTCGTGATTACGGTTGCTTTTTTCACATTCATGTCAAACCCGACGGCAAAGTTTATCTGCGTCATGACGGTACGGATTTGGAATTGGCGATGCGGATGATAAAAGAGGGTATTGACAAAAAGGACATCGTTTTAGCTTTTCAGGCACCGGTCATACGTGAATTGACGGATTTTGCTTTAGCATAAAACACCCCCAACCTCTCAACACCCCAACCTCCAAACCTCCTCACAAACACCCCCCGCAAACCCCCGTCAAAAAAACCCCGACCGTCTCTACCTCAAAGCCCGGTAAATCAATCCGTATCTCCCCTTCCGTCTTTTCGCAGGTCACATTTTCGCAGACCGTGCACTTAAAATGTACGTGATTGTGTCGGTGTTCGTGCGCCGTACAGTTTTCTCCGCAGACCGCGTAGTAGGTCTCCTCGCCGCTCGTGTATGCCTTGTGCAGGATGCCTTTTTCCAAAAAAACATTGAGCGTGCGGTAGAGGGTGATGCGGTCGGTGTCGGCGAGTTTTTCCTGTATTTTGGTATAAGGAATGGCGGTGCCGTAGGATTGCACGACGTCGAGCAGTTCCGTGCGGGCGGGAGTGGCGCGCAGTTTACGCTTTTTTAAAAGGCTTTTAGCGGCGTTATTTCGGGCATTTTCCATGATTAAAATTTATAGCTCAAACCTACGCTGACATTGCGCCCCGTGTCGTCGGCAAAGTAGCGGAGACGGTTTAAATAATCGCGGTAGGCGGTATCGAGCAAGTTGTCGCCGCGCAGCGTGAGGCGAAATTTGTTTTTCCCGATTCGCACATCGGCGGCGATTTTTGCACCGAACAGCTCGTAAGCATCCGGCACGGCGGTAAAATCCTGCTCGGGCGTGATGCCTTTTTTGCGACTCACAAAACGCGCCTCGGTGCCGAGGGTCAGATTTTCAAAGGCAATTTTACCCATGCGCAGCGTTTGCGCGAAACTGTAATCGAGTTGCAGCAACCAATTATCGGCGGGAATATTGATAAGCGTCTCTTGATTTGTCAAGTCTTCGCCGCGAATGTGGCTGTACGTCGCTTTGGCTTGCAGGGCGGGCATGACTTGATAATTTGCCGAAAAATCAGCTCCGTAAATTCGCGCGTCCGTCTGTGCATAAGTAAAAACGGGAAACGCGCCGCGAATGGTCAGGCGAAATTCATTTTCGGGCAAAAGATAAATATAATCGTTGATATTTTGTAAATAAAGCAGCAAATCAAAGGTAAATTTATCCGCTGTATTCGCGGTCAAAGCCAAAGTGGATTTCAAAGATTTCTCGCTGTCGAGGTTCGGATTTCCCTCTTCGATGCCGCTCACGCCCTGGTGCAGACCCGCGCTGTACAGTTCGTTTATCGCCGGATTACGGGTAGCGTAGCCGACGTTTGCCGTCGCTTTTACCGCTTCGCTGAAGTTGTAAGTCCAACCCGCCGCGCCGCTGTAATTGTGGTAAACTTCGTTGAAACGCACTATTTCGCGGGGCGTCGTTGTGGTAATTGTCACCGCATTTTGCAACACATTATCGTAGCGCAACCCGAAGGAAAAACGCGACCTGTTCGTGATTCTATCGAAGAGAATAAATGCGCCCGTCTCGTAAGCGAGGTAATCGGGAATGAGCGGCAAAATGCCCGTTTCGGGGTTGTTGGTGTTGTCGGTAATGTTCGTTTGCAGCCCCGTCGTCAGCGTATTTTTGTTTTGAAAAACGCGGCGATATTTACCTTCGGCGAAATAGGTAAACTGCCGCAGACTCAGAGCCGGTATCTCCGACCGACCGCTGCGCCGCACGTCGAATTCCTTGCGGTCATTGAGCTGTGCCGCCGCCGTAAAGTCGAAACTTTGGTAAGCATCGACAAAATATTTGGTCTTCAATTTCAGCAAATGGTGCCCGACCCGCTGCTTAGGCGCATCGACGGCATAGCTGAATTCCTCTTCCGTAAAAAACGGTTCTTCGCGCTCGAAAGCATTTTCCAAATCCGTCAAATTGCCGATGTGCGAACCGCGCAGCACGCCCAATTCCGTATTAAAAGTGCTCGCGTAAAAATCCGTGTGCAGCCGCTCGGAAAATTTCTTTTCCATTTGTAAAGCCACATTCGCCTCCCGCAGTCCGGTGTTGTTGAGGAAATAGTCGGCCGTTCGTTTGTCGCCGCCGCGCTTGAGCGTTCCGGTGACCTTCCACGCGGCAAAATCGGTGGTCTGACCGACTTGTACATTCGCGGCGTGGGTGCGTCCGTTGCTTGCGAAAATGTAGCCCGCTCTGCCGTGCAGGTGGGGTTCGTCTTCGATTTCGCCCGGCTCGACGATGATGACGCTGCCGAGTTTCGACCCCGGATATTCCAAAGCACTCACGCCCTTGACGACGCGAATTTTTTCGGCGACCTGCGCGTCGATTTCGGGGCTGTGGTCGTTGCCCCACTGCTGTCCGCTCTGCGCGATGCCGTTGTTGAGAATGGTGATGCGATTGCCGTACAGCCCGTGCACGACGGGTTTGGCGATGCCGCTGCCGTTTTTCAGCGCACTGACGCCGGAGATATTCGTCAGAATATTCGTCAGATTTTCGTCCGCCGCATCCGTAATTTTTTGGGCGCCGATGACCTGCGCGTTTTGCGTACCGGTCACGCTTTGCTTGTCCGTCACAGTGACGCCTTCGAGTATTTTTGCGCTGTGGTCCATTTCGACGCGCAGTAAAGTATCGGCGTCTATTTCCGTAAAAATCCGCCGCGGACTGCAACCGATGTGACTGAAAGCTACGTGATAATCGCCCGCACAGATGTCGTCGATTTGAAAAAAACCGGTACTGTCCGAGACCGCGCCCCGGCTGTTTTCTTCCATAAAAACGCTGACAAATTCTAAAGGGCGGTCATCGTCTTCGTCAGTCACGTAGCCGCGCAGCGAGAGAGTGCAGTTTTGGGCAAAAACGGCATTCGACAAAAAAAAAGTGAGGAGAAAAAAGGTAAGTTTGGTTGCGTGATTTTGCATGAACAAAGGTCGGTCGGAAAGAGGAAACGGTACGGTATTTTTGGAAATACCGTACCGTTTTGAGGTAAAAATTATTGCACGGTTATCGGAAAAGTCACTTCGATGTCCGTTTCGCCGCCGGCCGCATTCGGGTCGTTTTCTGCGGTTTTACTCGGTTCGTGACGCAAAATGACCGTTAGGTTTGCGCTACCCGCGTCGGTTGTCGTTACGTTGTGTATCAAGCCGACGGGCAGACCGTCCGCATCGACATCCGAAGTATTGTAGCTTGCAGTCACGCTGTCATCATCGGAAATGAAGAAAAATTGGTGTTCTTCGGCTTCTTCTCTGATTTCGGTGGTGATGTCCTCCGCCGGGCTTTCCTGCTCGTTTAACAAAACAAGGCTGCCGCTGTACGTAGCATTTGCGTTCAGCGTACCGCCCGTGATGGTCGGGGCATTACCGCCGTCACCGTCTAAGTCACGGAAACTCATTACGACCGGCGCACCGCCGTCTTGCGGAGTTAAAGTATAAGTCAAGGTCGTGATGACTTCCTCTTCGTTGATGATTTCCGGGTCTTCTTTGTCGCAGGAAGTCGAGAACAAAACAAAGCTGCACAAGAGCAGCATAAACAGGTTTGAATTTTTCATAAAAGTAGGTGGTTGGTTAAATAATGGCGCAAAGGTAACGACCTTAGATGCAACAATGTTGCATTTATAAGATAAATTTTCAAATTTTGTACAAAAAAAAATCGCGCTTACTCAAAAGGTGACTTTGAGTCACCCTGTGAGTAAGCGCGATTTTTTCCCCGACACGAAGTCCGTGTCAATCCTTTTCCGGGTACCAATCCAACTGCACCACTTCAATTTCCGCATTTGCCGCATTCACCGATTTTTTAAATTTATCGACATCGCTCAAACCGTTTTTGCCGCGATAATGGTACGGGTAAACCTCCTGCGGTGCAAAGGCAATCACGCCCGCCGCCGCGTCTTCCACGGTCATGGTGTAGGGCAAATTCATGCAGACAAATGCCTTATGAATATTTTTTAAATTGCGCATTTCGGGAATGTCTTCCGTGTCGCCGGAAAAATAAACGCGCTGCCCGTTGCGCTCGATGAGGTAACCGTTGCCGCGCCCTTTGGGGTGAAACTTTTTAGCCTCCGGACGCAGATTGTACATCGGTATCGCCGTGATTTTAAAGCCGTTGATTTGCGTCGTTTCGTCGTTTCTGATAATGGTCAAACGCGATTGCATGTCGGCGGAAAGAGAGTCGGCGACTGCCTGCGGTACGATGATTTTGGTATTTTCACCGGTGACTGCCGCCAAGGTTTCTTTGTTTAAATGGTCGCCGTGAATGTCCGTGACTAAAACGATTTCGGGCGCAGGCTGACCTTTGAAAGCCGCCTCGCCGCCGACGGGGTCGATGTAAAAAACCGTGCCGCCCCAAGTGAATACGGCGGTGGCGTGTTCGATGGGCGTGATATTGAAAGCCGCGCCGATGTTATTTTTTGGGGCAGAATTTTGTGTAGCATCTGCGGTCGTTTTTTGATTGCAGGCGGAAAAAGTGAGCAGGAGGGTGAAAAGGAAAGTCAGGTTTTGCATGTGTAAGTTTTGGATTTTTTTAAGTTTGGTTGACGGTGGGTAAAATAGAATTGCGGTCTGTTTGTTCGCTTGCGCAACAGGGTTACTAACCTTTGGAAGGTTAGTAACCCTCAGCCTTCACAACCGAAAATCGTCGATAATCAAAAACATCCTCATTTTCAAACTGCAAAAAATACTGACCCGCAGGCAAAGTCTGCAACGAAATATCGACACTGTGCAAAAATTCGCCTTGAGAAATGTAAGTGCCGTGTACAGCAAAAATCCGGTAAGAAACGGCGGCAGGTGACTCAGTCTGCAAGTGCAAATAATCGGACGCCGGATTAGGAAAAATACTGACGGAAATCTCCCGCGACAGCTCCCCTACCCCGGAAATCCCGTCGGAAGTCAACAATTCATCCAAACAAAAATAAGCCGGCGTATTCATGCCGAAAACCCCGTTATCGGTAGAAGTCAAAGTAAATTGCAACGCATCCGCCTCGCCCAAATCGCGCACATCGACGTACTGCCAATCGGTCAAAATGTAGTCCTGCGCATTGTCCGCAAAACGGTAATCGGCGAGATAAATCTCGATGCTTTCCTCCGAAATGATGCCGTTGAGAATTTTTCTGACCGTCAGCAGAAAAAAATCCGCATCATTGCCCGTCACCCCGCCGAAACGCTTGGCGAAACTGTCGCCGTCGAGCATACTGCGGTAGGCATAGGTGCTGTTGGTGACGTAAAAGCCGCGTACCGCCTCGCCCTGCGCCGCACCGATCAGGTCGAGCGTGACGGGGGTATCGGCGGTGTAACTGACGGCGTAAGTCTCGGTACTCTCCGCCCCGCCGCCGGTGATTGCGCTGTATTGATTGGTAAAACCGGGCGTCTCGGTGTCGGTGGTATTGGAAATCGACCAACCGAACCAACTGTCGCTGCCCAAGTCGTATTCATTCGGCAAAAGGACATTGCCGGAAGTAAAATTATCGTTGCCGTCGCTGCCGTTGAGGAAGGTTTCGGGGGCTAAATCGAAGTTTTCAAAGTCAGCGAGGGTTTGGGAAAATGCAGTTAAACTACACGTTAGGAGGAGGATTAAGGTTAGTTTCATTTTTTTTGGTTCGAGTTGTCTGAGTTAGTTTGAATGGTTTGAGTTAGTTTGAGTTGTCGGAGTCGTTGCGCTCAAAACCGAAGGTGACACCTACTCGCAGCGTTCTTCCCGGCTGCGGTCTGCGCTCGATGACGAAGAAATCCGCGTCCCACAGATTGTCGATTTTTACGAAAATCGCGTCTTTTTTAAAGCAATATTGTACAGCCAAATCCGCCGTTTGGAAAGCGGGCAGGTCTTCGATGATGCCGGTCGTTTTTCCGTTGAAGAAGTGACGATAAATCAAATTTATACTTTTAAAGTCAAACCCGAATGTACTCGTAAAGCGATGCTGCGGCACGTAAAAAAGCTGTGCGCCGGCGTCGATTTCGGGATTAAGGACGGCGACTTCATTAACCGAACGCGTGTAGGCATAGTTGAGTTTCAGACCGATTTTCATTGCATTTCGACGATAATTTGTTCCTAATTCCGCTTCCGCGCCGCGACTGCGCACGCGGGTCAGATTTTGTGCGGAGAAGAAATTTTCGCCTTCTTTTCTGCCCCACAGCATCCGATTGTTTAGCACACGGTGAAAAAGAGAAACTTGCAACAAACCGGAAAACGCGCCGCGCTCAAAGTCCGCATCGGCATAAATCTCCTGACTCCAACCCGACTCGGGCAGCAAATCGGGGTTGCCGCCGGGTCGCCAGTAACGCGCATTGAAAGTCGGCAGGCGGTAGTCACGGCTGACCTTTACGCCGACGCCGAGACCTTTTGCGGCGTTGTAATGTACGTGTGCGGCGGGTGTAACGGGGATAAAACTTCCGTTGACCAATTCTTCGCGCAGACTGATTTGCAGCATAAAATCGCTCGGTCGATATTGATAAGAAGCGAAGATACCGGTCTTGTTTTCTTCGGGAACGTCGGCGTAATTGACCGACTCGGCGCGGGTGTAGATGTGCGTGCCGCCGATTTGTACCGTGTGATTTTGTCGGGCGAATTGCGTGGTAAAATCCGCCGTCAGCGTCTGAAATTTGCTGCGCGAGTCCAACAGTATCGCCTCGTCAAAGTAATTCAACTGCTCGTCAAACCAACCGATTTTCCCCTGCATCAATCCCGATTTTGTAATCCTGCGCCAACCGGCGGAGGCGCGCATCGCATCGTCTTCCTGTTTGGCGACGCTTGTGTTTTGCACCGTCGTAGGCGGTATTTGCCGCTCACTTTTTTGTCGCCACAGGTGTACGGAAAAGAGGTCGCGGTCACCGGCTTTCCAATAGAAATCCTGTAAGTAGTTTTTTTGCTGCAAGGCGGCGTTGGTCTGCACGCGGCGGGGCAGATTATCGGCGACAAAGTAGGAAAAATCATTGTCCGCTTCGGTGTAAAAAACCTTGCTGACGGACTGAAATTTTTCGTTGCCGACGCGGGCTTTAAATTGCTGTTGCCGATGCTCGAAACTACCGAATTCGGTCAGAGTACGCACGCTTAGTTTTTGCGAAAAATCGGGTCGGTTATCCAAAAAAATTAAACCGGTAATCGCGCCGCTGCCCCACAGAGCGGAGTTACCGCCTTTCTGCAAACGTGCATTTTCGGCAACGCCGAGCGGCAATAAAGAGAGGTCTAATTGACCGAGCATGGGACTCGTCAGCGGCAGTCCGTTCCACAGCACGAGGGTGTGTTCGGCCGCGCCGCCGCGCACGGAGGCGGTCGTCAGGCTGCCCGCGCCGTAGCTTTTGAAATAGATGCCGGCGTCTGCGGCGAGGCGTTCGGGCAGGGCGGCGTAGTTGTTGGGGCGCAGACTGTCGGCGGGGTAAGTTTGTTGCCGGCGACTGCCGTCGCTGCTTCTGATTGGCGATTTTTCGAAAAGTACGACGGGGAGTTCGATGAGGGTGTCGGTCTGCGCGGGGAGGAGGTGCGACAGACAGAGAAAAAAGAGTAATTTTCGGATAATTTGCATGGGAAAAAGTACGTGAAATGTTTAATTTTAGTTTGCGAAACGGTGCGTTTTTTTCGCGCTTTCAGAGTTATGTTTTTTGTGGGGGAATTGTTTGTAAATGATTTGGTCATTATCTTATATCACGACAGAGACGCGTTTTCCCGCGTCTTTACAAATGCGATTTTTG
>JAHDCG010000192.1 GCA_020629965.1 Saprospiraceae bacterium
GTAAACCTAACCATCACCCCGCCCTGCGTATTCGTAATCTTAAAGCCCTGCGTCGTCTTCGGGTCGTTACTGTTGTAATCGAAGAACAGGCGCAGACTCAACTGCTTGTTGATGCGGTACTCCGCCGAGGGGCTGATACGAATCGTCGTCGAACCCCGTGTCGGTTGCGGTGCACTTTCAGCGTCGAAGTTCTGAATTTCCGTCACATCGTCGCGGAAAGAGAAATCGAAATTTAAGTCCAAATCACCCGGCTCGGCACTGCCGCCGCCGCCTCTGCGACCTCGGGTACCGCCGCGCGGTGCGGGCTTATCGTCTTTTTCCTCCGCTTTCTTTTTCTTCTTCTTCTTTTTACTGCCCGTCAAAAACGGAATATCGACCTCTTTGAGTTTGTAGCCGAAACCGACCGTAAACTCTTCCGAGTTAGTGTAGTTAATCGTGTACGCCTGCGAGGACAAAGCCAATGCCCGCGCCCGCTTGTAATCGACCCGAATGCTCATCTCGTTGTTCAGTCGCGCATCGACCCCCAACAGCGGCGAAAACTGCTCCGTAATCACGATTTCCGGTATCTGAAAGCGACTGAAAAAATTCTGATTTTCACTCAACTGCGTCGTATTTTCAAAATCGTAGCGCAAATCCGTCTGAAAGCTGTTGACCGTCAGCGTCGATTTGTAGCCGTGCGTCAGTTTGAAACTCTTGAAATACTTCTTAAACATCGGCAACTTACCGAGTCCGGAGTAGTTGAGTCGCCAGTTGAGTTTCGGCAATAAATTGAAGACATTCAGCTTAACATTCGTCGGCGATTTGCCCGTATAGGCCGCTAAAAACGCGGGAATAAATACATCCGGATTGTCCTGCCCGAAACCCTTCGGATAGCCCAAAGCGCGGTTCAGACTATCGGCATGGTCGGACTGCGTGCCGCCGAGCCGGTCGGCGATGATGCTGCGGTTATCCAAAAACTCACTGAACAAACGCTGCTGCTCCAAAGTATCGCTCACCCGGTGGAAAGTATTTAAGGCAAAGAAACTGATGGTGTAAGAACCCGCCTGATTCGGTGCCAGGTGACGGTATTCTTCCTGCGTCGCATTAAACGCCGGATTGACCGTACCCGGAAAAATCGTATCACGCTTAAAGAACTCCGTGTGATTTTCCGTGTAGCGGCTCTCGATGTCCAAATCTACTTTAAAATCTTTGAACGGCTCTACGTTAACGCGGGCATCCCATTCGCGGGTGTAGAGTTGCTGTACCTGATTGTTTTGCCAGATGCTCGCCGAGATTTGCTGATAATTATTGTATAAATAATCATCCGGACCGTAGTAGGCTTCCTGACTCAAATTCGGCTGCCAACCGCCCACAAATTTCCAGCCCGGCTGCGTAAAGTTATCCGACAGACCCAAGTATTCGGGATTGTCCTGCATGAAGCCCGGTATCGTCGTGCCGAAGGTTTCGGAGTAACTGCCGCGCACTTTGCGCAGCATCAACAGCGGACGAATGACTACTTTTTCAAGCGTCGAAAGTTCTTTATCTTTTTTGTCCTTTTTGTCTTTTTTCTTATCATCCTCACTCGTTTTTCTCTTCGCTTCCCCGTCACGACTCGACCGCGAGCGCGGATTATTGTTACGCTTTTTACGGTCGCCGTCCTCAATGCGCTTGAGGTAAGCGGATTTTTTATACAACTTCGTAAAGTCCAAATCCGCCGTCAATTCACGTCGCTGACGGTTTTGTATCACATTACCCAAAGAGTCTTGAATAGAAAGCGCACTCGCCGACCAGGTATAGCCCGCATCGTAAGAACCCTTAATATTCATCCAGTCCAAAATCGGAATCAGCTTCAGCGGAGCCGTCACATCGAGACCCGCATTGTGCGTGTAGTTTTTGTCCCGTCCGAGATTTCTGATGTTATCCCAAATCAATTCGCGTTCGAGGTCGGTGTCGATTTTTCCGCGATACAGTTCGCTCATTTCGCGCGACTCCAAGACCTCGATCGGTGCTTCGTCAATCACGGAAGTGCTGACCGCATTAAAGTTAAACTTGATATTTTTCGCAAAATCCCAGTTCAAATTGTAGCTTCTGTCCCACGTCCATCGCTTTTGGAAGAAAGTGTTGAACAGCGGGTCATTGCCCGCAAAACGGTACTTGGTTTTCCCGATGTCTCTGTCCATCACGGAGCTGAAACCGAAGTTGCTCGGCAGCGGATTAAAGTTAAATTCGGTAATCAACTTCAGCCACTTGCTTTTCGATATTTTCTTAAAAGGCTTAATCGGCTTCGAGCGAATCGAGTACGTGTAATCCAGTGCGCCGCGATAACTTTCCTGCTCAAATTCTTCGATAATCGGGTCACGGTGCGTCGTCGTTGTTTTGGAAGCGGAGACCGAAAAATTGGAAACATCCCACGGCATCGGTTTCTTTTCCGTATTCGTTCGCTCCTTGCGCACGTTGGTAAAGTTAATCGACCTGATTTCCGTCACCTCGATGGCTTGCTCCCGAATTATTTCTTTTTCTTCGGGAGTTTCCGCATCGCTGATTTTCGTCTCCAGCTCGATGTCGCGGTCGTAAGGGTCGAACTGCGGCGTCTTGTATTCCTTACTTTCCTGATAATAAAACGGAATTTTAATACCCGATTGTTCCGGGAAAAATTTACCGCCCGAGACGTTGAAAGACCAATCCGCTTTGAAAATTTCCTCACGGCTGCGCTCCAAAAGCGTTTGGTCGAGGCTACCGAAACCCTGACTGCTGTACTGCAATGCCAAAGATGCCGTACCCAAGTCCGCCACACCCAAATCCGCGCGCGCCAGTGCCGCATATCCGCCCGACTCGTCGAGTCCGAAAAGGCGCATTTCATTCACCCAAATCTCCGCACAGTGCGCTAATCCGTCGTCATCGGGATTTTGAGTGTAGTCTCTCGACGGGTTGCGAATACCGATTAAGACCGTTTTCACGTCCCCCAAATTCGGATTACCGCGAATGCGATACTGCTCCCCGCGCGGCCCGACGGGCGTGTTGTTCGGTGCCGGATACACCTTGTCAAAAATGGCCTCCGGGTCGCCGTTGCGCTGTCTTTTCAGTTGTCGCAGTATTTCAAAATCAATGTTGACATCGTTCTCTTCCGGCCACACAATCCGGTCGTAACCAAAATCCTCACTGGTCAGCCCCGTGTCTTCATCCGAAAAGGTCAACGGTATTTCGTATTCGTAATAGTTATTCGTAAAGTCACTACCGACGCGGATAAATGCCGTCAAATCCCCGTCTTCCAAACTCACACTTTTCTCTTCGCGCTCCGCGTGAATAAACATCTTGATTCCTTCGTAAAAACGCATGTCATACGAGGTGTTGCGGTAAATGACTTCGGCGGTTCCGTCCTCCAAGTTGCAGACCTCCAGAGCCAGCGATTTCTCGTTTTGCAACTGCGCCGCATTGATGCCCGCATTGACCGCCTGCTCGCGCGAAATGCCCGGAGGCAACACGTAGTTAAAGGGCAGTTTTTGGTCGTTTTCCTCTACGTTTACTTCGTTTACGTCGAAGGTCGTTTGGTCGCCGAGACCGAGTTCGAGCGTCGGTATCGGGTCGTCGGCACCGGGGCGGTCGATAAGGCGACGCCATTGGTTACGCACCAAGTCCAAACGTGCAAAACGCAGGTGCGTTTCTTCTTTAAAATCTTTGACAATCATCCGCATAAAACGAATGGAGCGGAAGTTTTGAATGCCGTTGTATTTGTCGAAAAAACGCTCGCCTTCGGGCATCGTTCTGTCCACATCCTGGTCCAACGGAATTTTGAAACGGTACCATTTACGACCGTTTGCCGCCGCCTCGCCTTCGTCGCGCACATCGCCCGTCAGGTAAGGGTTGTTCATTTCGATACCGCCCGCGCCGTCGTGCTCGATGGGAATGCGGTACTCGAAATAACTCTCCGTCTCGTTGAGCGTAAAGTCACGGTTCAAGTCCTCGGTGTCCGGCTGCTGGTCGCCCGCCGTCGAGATGTTGCCCGCCGCCGACTCAGAGTTACCTTCGGGGTTACTTTGGTCTTTGTAACGTTCAAAAACGGACAAGTTTTCGCTGCCCTCGGCACGGAATGAAACGAAGTTATCGTGCGAAGGATCATTTACCGTAGCCCCCGCCGGCAGACTTGCCAGATATTCCGCAAAGAAAGCCGCTTCGCCCGCGTCGTCGAGACCGTCGAGACCGACATCCTGCACGTTACGCACGGCGGGGTCGGCGTCGAAAGAAGCCGTAATTTGCTGCTGCACCGGCACGCGCCCCCAGTTGGTAAACACGGTCGGTGCCTCGCGGGAAAGGTTGGGGTCAGGTAAGCCGTTTTCATAAAATTTACGCGAGTCGCGCAAAATATCCTCGGAGACGCTACCGAGGTGAATGATAATTTCGCCGGGATTGTTATCGGCATTCGGGGCCGCGCCGCCGTTGCCCTGCTCGTCGAGGTAAGGACTCAACATCCAAAACTCGATAAACTCGTAATTCGCCGCCTGAAAATCATTATTCTGCAAAGAACTCATAATACCGCCCCAGCGCGTCTCGGGTGCAGCCAACTGCAGTTCACCGTTGGCAATCGTCGTACCCGCCGTAAATCCGGTACCGGGCACCGCCGGGTCGTAGTTGTAAGGTCCGATTTCGTCGGGATAGTAGTCGAGGTTAAAGGTAAACGCCCGGTTGACGTTCGTACCCCCGCCGAGTACCTGCGGACTCAAATTCGGGAAAATCTCCTGATTGGAAACGATGGTCTCGTAAGGATTATCGCCGCTGATGTTGTTGTCCTGAATCCGATACCAAGCCAATTTTGCGCGGTTCATACCGTATTCGCGGTCGTTGAGCAGTTCGCCCTCGGGCCATACAATCGGCTGGTGCTGCGGCGTAGAGGCGAGTTTCCAGCGGTTGGGAGATTGCCGCAAATCCAACTCGGAAGTCGCGCCCTCGAAGTCGTCGATATAGACTACCCCGCCGTCGCGGTCGGGATTTGCCAAAATCGGAATGGAGTCGCGGCTGTCTCTTCTGCGCCCCTCGTTGATGGCTTTGGAGTGACCCGGTTTGAGACCGGCGGCTTCGGCTTGCAGCGTAAAGGTCGAAACTTCTTTGGTGCTGTAAAAAGGCAGTTTGTCCGCCAACTTTGTCACCCACGGAGCTTCCGCGCTGTAATTGACATCCACCCCGACGATGCGGTTATTCAGCGGGTCGTCACCGGCATTGACCTTCGGCGTATAAGGTCTTTCAAAAAGGTGCAAATAAGTCGCACCGATGGCGAGGTTCTTATTAAAGGTGTAATCGGCGCGCAGACCGACCATGGATTTTTGTTGAAAACCGAATAAGGAATTGTCCTCGAAATTAACGCTGATATTCGCGCCGGAGGCTAAAATCGCATCGTTCAAAATCCGCAACTTACCGATGCCGTAGTCGATTTCGTAATCGACGCCGCGCGTCAGCACGCGACCGCCCGCCGTGACCGTTTCGGAGTTGGCGGGGATGTTAAAAGAACCGAGGCTGATTTCGGAAGAAACCGCCGATTTGTAGCGACCGCGAATGATAAAGCGGTTGCGCTCGGCGTATTCCCGCGCCACGACTTTACTGTTGGTATAAAGCTCGGGGAAGGTGTAAATGCGTTCTTCTACCGGGTTGTCGATTTGCCGCGCGAGGTCACTGCCGAACGGCTCCAAACGCGGAAACATCATGCGCCCGTTGCGCGGATTGATGGTAATACCCGGCACAAAATCGAAGATACCGTCCGCCATCGGGTCGCCCAGTTGGTTGAGGTCATCGAGGTTGAAAACGTTCAACAAACGCTTTTCCGCCAAGCGCGTGTCGGGCAAATAAGGCGTGACTGTTCCCAACGGATTTTCGTAGTAAATATCGAGGTAAAACTCGCTCGGGTCGGCCTGAAACGCGCCCGTCGGGTAGATGTTTTTCATCATCAAATCCCACAGCGGCAGGGTCGGCACGGGGTCGTTGGGCCCTAAAGGCGGGTCGTTGGGGTCGGGGGTCGGGCTGATTTGCTGAATGGTCGATTTCAGCATCCGCGTATAAAGGACGCGGGTCTCGGTGGCATCGTCGCCCGTGGTCGGTTGATCGGTGGCAAATTGACCGACCTGATATTCTTTTCCGTTGTAAGTATAAAGGTAAGAAACGGCAACGACCTGATCGGGCTGCACGTTGACATTGATACTCACAAAACCCAAATCTTCGTTGACGGTGTATTGACTCGGCGACAAAATACGCGCGGACAGACGCTCGAAATCCTGCCCCTGCTGCATGTTATAAGGCGGGCGCGACAGCACCTGCGACACGCGGTCGGTCTGTGCGTTGTCGGGATTAGAGGTCAATAAATTGTAAATCGGGTTGGCATTATTCGCGGGCAGCGGCGAGCCGTCGATGGCGGGATTGACGGGCATTAAAGGCGGCTGTACGGCCGGCTCATCGTTGGTGATACGCGAGCGCAAACCTTCCCCCAAATCCGTAATCGCCACGATTTCGCGGATATTTTCGGACTCGGCAATGTCGTTGGTGATGTAAACCTCGATGCGGTTGAGTTTGAAAAGACTCTTGACCTGCGGCAGATTTTCGAGGGCTTCCTCGAAGTGGTTGCGGTTGTAGTGCGAGAGGAAAAAGTGGCGGTTTTCGTCGTAATCATCGGCGCGCACTTCAAACATTTGCTCCTGCGAGCCGCCCTGAATGTTGATGGTCTCCTGCTCCGATTTTTGCTGCGAAGCCAATGCCGTCAGGCGCAGGCGACCGAACTGCAACTCGGTTTTCAGACCGAAAAGCGACTGCGCACCCGTAATTAACTGCGAGCGCAGCGGCAGGCTCACGTTACCCGCTTCGATGTTTTTGATAATTTCGTCTTTACTGAACTCGCCGGTGTCGTAGTTAAGGTTCAGTTGATTGTCAAAATCGAAAGTCGCCTGCGTATTATAGTTGACGCCGAGGTTCAGTTTTTCTCCGATTTGTCCTTCGACGTTCATCTGAATCGCCATATCGAAATCAAAGCCGCCCTGTCTTTGCTGACGGGGCGTCAAGGCGGGGTTTTGTACATTCTGAAAATCCACGCCGAAAGTCAGGTCGATATTACCCTGCGGGCGAATATCGACTTCCGTGCCCCCGAAAAGGCGGTCGAGCAGCGTATTTTCCACGTCGATATCGGAAATCGGGTCGCGCAATCCGCTTTTTTCATCCCCGAACTCCTTGCCCTGCAAAATATCGAAATACCGCTGTTGGTCTTGCTGCTCGCGGTACGCCATATATTCCTCAAAAGTCATGTAGGTCGGCGCGCGAAAAAAGCCCTCCCCGATTTTCTCGGTGATGATGTAAGAGTTGGTTTCCGGGTCGTATTCCACGGTCTGCTCGACGCTCGCGGGGTCGCTGAGGTCGAAGGGGTTGCGGGAAGAGTCGTTCAGAAAATCATCTTGACGGTCGTTGAGCGGAATGGTATCGGAGACGATGACGTATTCGGAGGAATACGGGTTCTCGAGGTTGGTTTTCGCACCGAAAAGAGTAGCAGTTAAAGCAGTAAAAACTAATAAAATCGGTAACAGATAAACTTTATTCATAAGGAATTTTATCTTGAATGCAAGCTGTAAAACGCCGCTGAAAGCGTTTGTATCAGGACTGAATTTTTATGTTCGGGATGTCTTCGTCAAAAAACACGCATTAGTAACGCACCTTTTTCGGCTTAATTTGATACGTCCGAAAATTTTAACGTCTTTTTTCTTTTGCAGTTAAATGCTGCGTTAAATAGTGTATTACGATAAAAAATATTTGTTGTTGTGGGAATAGGTGGGTTTGTTGGTTTGAGTAGTTTGTTGGTTTGAGTTGTTGCTTTTCATCTCTAAGCCCCTAACCCCGGAGCGGGGAACTTTCTCCGGGCTT
>JAHDCG010000045.1 GCA_020629965.1 Saprospiraceae bacterium
AAAAAATCATTTCCCGCAACCTAAAGAACAACATGAGAAAAGCACTATACAAAATACGCGAGCAAGGAAAATACGGCTTTATGGACGTGACGGGTGAAATTATCATTCAGCCGCAGTACTTCGAGGCCGAGCAATTTTACAATGGATTTTCGCGCGTACATTTTAATAACAAACTCGTACCCTTGGACAGTTTGGGGCGGCTGCTGATGCGGCATTTGTTCAATTATGTGGGCTTGTTTGAAGAAGAATTGGCGCGGGTGCAGTTGGTTAAAAAGTGGGGCTACATCGACGAAAGCGGGGCGGTGGCGATTGATATTGATTTTGAGGATGCGCGAGATTTTAGTGAAGGTTTGGCGGCGGTGAAGGAAAACGGACTGTACGGTTACATCGACAAGTCGGGCGACTATGTAATTGAACCTCAGTACCTTACGGCGGGTGAGTTCAAGTCGAAATTGGCTCCCGTAGCGACCGAAGAGGGCTGCGGTTTTATCGACCGTAAAGGAAAATTCGTAATTGCGCCCGAGTTTGAAAGTTGTCTGCCTTTTCAAAATGAAGTCGCCGCTTTTATCGAAAATGAAAGGTGGGGACTGGTCAATCGCAAAGGAGAAATTGTATTACCCGCTGATTATGAGGTCATCGACAACTATACGCCCGGCGAGTTTTTTGACGGGATGGCATTGATTTATCAAAAAGAAAAATTCGGTTTTGTAAGTGCGAAAGGCGAGGTGATTATCGAGCCGCAGTACGAATTCGCGGGCGATTTCGGTGAGGGTTTGGCACTTGTTGAAGTGAAAAATAAATTCGGTTTTATCGACAAAACGGGCGCGACCGTTATCGAACCGACTTATCCCGACGCCGGCGTTTTTTCCGAAGGACTGGCGCAGGTGCAAAGCAGAAATAAATGGGGTTACATCGACACGGACGGCAATTCGGCGATACAGCCGATGTTCGATGAGGTTTTGCCGTTTAAAAATGACTTGGCTTGGGCGAGTCTGCATGACCGATGGCTGTATATCGACCGCTGGGGAGATGTGATTTGGGAGGAGAAGGTGGATTAGGCATTTAAACGCTTGCTCTGCGTCTCTAAACCCCTAACCCCGGAGCGGGGAACTTTCTCCGCGCTTTAGACTATAGGTTAATCTTCAATTTTTTCGGTTCTCTCATTTTGATGAAACCGGAATTTTGAAATTCGCATTTTTGAAAACGAATTCAAGTTCAAAACGAATTTAGATTCCAAAGATAGATACTCCCCGCTCCGGGGTCGGGGGTTTTCAGTACGGCGCTTGCTCTACGTCTCTAAACCCCTAACCCCGGAGCGGGGAACTTTCTCCGCGCTTTAGACTATAGGTTAATCTTCAATTTTTTCGGTTCTCTCATTTTGATGAAGTCGGAATTTAAAGATTCGCATTTTGAAAACGAGTCCAAATTCAAAACGAATTTAAGTTTTAAAGATAGATACTCCCCCGCTCCGGGGGCCGGGGGGTCTTCAGTACGACTCTTATCTTGCACATCCAAACCTCAAACACCTAAACTCATTACTCTCACTTCACCAACCCATACCCCACTCCAAATCCCGGCACCAAGCCCAACTGCTGATGCCAAGCCGTGCCCGCGTCGATGCGCAAACCGTTTTCCAACTCAATGCCGAAACCAAAACTTACCTTAGTCGGATTAGTCGCCACGCCCGTGCGCAGAGCCAATAATTTGCTCACCCGGTAGTCGATGCCTGCACGAAATACGGCGGGAAAGTCCACATCCTTATCCGCCTGCGCGGTCAAACTTACCTTGTCCGAAGCCTGCCAAGTCAGACCGAGGCGCAGCACCGTCGGCAGCGTTTCGCCCTCCGTTATTTCCTGCTGAAAGGGACTCAATAAATGCGCACTCGCAATGATATTTTTTGCAACTTCCGCCTGCAAACCGACTTCGCCCGTCAGCAAACCCGCATTTCCGTATTGATTGATACGTGTGCCGAGGTAACTGATTTGCGCCCCGATAGAGACCTTGCTGCTCAACTTTCGCGCATACATCAATCCCGCTTTCTGCTGATTAAAATCCGAAAAACCGAAATACTGCACGTGCAAACCGAACACTCCCGCCTTAGTCGGCAAAGCCGCCGCCGCCGCATAAGTGCTTAACTCCGCCAGCCCGAATCGCCGCTCCGCCGCCGCAATCGCCGATACCCCCGTCAGGTATGCCAATCCCGCCTGATTGTTAAACGCCGCATCGACATCCCGAAAGCCCAAACCCGCTTCCGCCATGCCCAAGCCCCGCGCCCCGGTCGTCGTATTGTAGCCGTTTTGTCCGAACAGAAAGCCGGTCATAAACAAAAAACAAGCAACAACTAAGAGCCGTTTTTTTAATCGTAAAACACCGCAAAAGTCAAGTTTATTCATAAAATTTTAAGCAATAAAACAGTCCAAAGTCACTATAGCGCGCAGATTTTACGAAGTAAAATCCAAATCATAACCTATCATAATTATCATAAAAATCAGGTTCAAAAAAATCACTATAAAGCCTAACATCTCAAAACAATCCAATCTGATTCTCCGGCACCACCTCCTTCACCTCCGTTTCCTTCACCACATCCATATTTCGCTTCTCCAAAAACCGCCGTACAATCCGCAGTTTATGCGTATATTTTTTCTGCGTCTCGTCGTAAATGCCGTAATGGTCCACCCGGTCGATACGCACCTGACCGTAGGCGTGAATAATTTTTTCGTCGGGCAAAAGTATGCCCGTATGGATGATTTTACCCGCTTTATTTTCAAAAAAAGCAATGTCGCCCGGCTGCGCCTGCTGCACAAAATCCACGGTGTGCCCCTGCTGCACCTGTTCTGCCGGGTAGCGATGCAGCGTGATGCCGACAAAACTGAAAATGAGCTGCACTAAAGCTCCCGCGTCGATTCCGAAAGGCGACCGACCGCCGTGCAGATAAGGTGCGTACAAATATCGCCGCGCAAATTTAATAATCAACTCCGCCGAGGCCGGCAAATCCTGCGGAAAAACCGCCTGTCCGCTGAAGGTCAAAATCTGACCGCCGATATTGCTGCGGATGCCGTCAAAATCGGGCAGCCGTGCCCCGATGGTAATCGGCAGCGAGTGCTCGGCGGACATGATAGGGGAGATAAATTCCAGACAAAAAGCGTAATAATCGCGGTATAATTTCTTTTCGGAAGGCGTGATACTCAACAGTTGATTGGCGTGTACCCAACCGAAAGTATTGTCGGTGACGCAGCGAATTTTAACCCAATTTTTGCCGCGCGTCTCGTAAATTTCCGCGCATTCGCCGAAGAGCAGTTGAGTCAGTAACTCACTTTTATCGGCAGCGGCAGCACGCACGGAGACGACACTCAAAGGACAAACGGCGTAATTCATGGTGTGAAAATTTTTGCCCGGGTCGTTGTTGATTCCGGCAGGTTGCTTGCAGGGTGATATGAAGAAAAATTATCATAAAATTCCGGAGCCGCGCAAATCCGCAAATACTCAAAAGGTGACTTTGAGCCACCCTGTGAGCATTTGTGAATTTCACGGAACGAAAGGTTCTTAACATTTTCCCTGCGATACAGCAAAAATAATATTTCCCTGCAAAAACCGTTTGTATTCCCGAAAGAAAAACAAAATAAATTATTGAAATGCTATCTTTGCGCCCCCGTCAGCCGGACGGGCATTCCAAAACCCGACTCAAACGCATTTTTTGTCTATGAAAAAATTATTGCTCGCTTGTTCTTTTCTCGCTTTTTTTGCCTGTAACGCACAAGCCCAAGACCCCTTTTTCAGTCAATTTTACGCCGCACCGATTACGCTGAACCCCGCCTTGGCAGGAGCATTCAACGGTAAATACCGCGTCTCCGGTATCTACCGCGACCAGTACCGCGACGTTTTGGATGCACAGTTCAGCACCTATTCCGTTTCCACCGATTTGCGATTTACGCCCGATAATTTTCGCTCGACGAGCAAAGACCACATCGGCGTCGGCGTCTCTTTTATCACCGACCGCATGGGCGAATTCGACTACGCTTACAACCAACTCAACGTAGCGGCGGCCTACCATAAATCCCTCAATCCGCAAAATAACGCCTACCTTTCATTAGGCGCACAGTTTGGCATGAACCAAAAAACGCTTAACTACGGCAGCCTCTCATTTTCCGACCAATTTAACGGCACTTCCGGCTACGTTTTCGGCACCAACGAAGACCTGCCCGAAAATAACGTTGCCTTTTCCGACCTTGCCGTCGGCTTAAACTTTACCGCCAATCCGACCCGCGACATCCAAATTTTTGCGGGCGCGACTTTGCATCACGTTTTTGCGCCCAACGTTTCTTTTTTCAAATTTGACGATGACGAAGAAGAAGACCCGTACCAAAATTTCATCCCGCGTCGCTACGGCGCACAGTTCAGCATTCGCTTACCGGTCAGTGAAAAATTTTCGATTATGCCCCGCGCCGTCGGTGATGTGCAAGGCGGCAGCGCAAAAGTAGATGCGGGTCTTAACTACCGCTTTTTGTTGAGTTCTTACAACGGCACCGCCCTGCAACTCGGCACCTACGCGCGTTTGTTACGCGACGACGGCAGCGAGGTCTCTCTGAGTTCCGGCATCGTCATGGTCGGAATCGAATACAGCAACGTCCTCTTAGGTCTCAGTTACGACGCCCACATCGGCACCTTCGGCACTAATAACCACCGCAGTGCATTCGAGATTTCGCTCGCCTACTTAGGCAACTACGAAAACGAATTAGTCCTCTGCCCGAAATTTTAGGCGACCAAACCGCTCCCCAAAAAGTGCCAACGGCACGAGGCACTTCAGCCCGGTACGTGAGTGCCGGGGTATGTCGGGTCGGAGGCGCGTAAATGCCGGGTTACATAACACACGCCGGGCAACCGACAACCGTCAACCGACAACCGAACGCAATCCCGTAAACCGCTTCGCCGCCCCGTTATTCCGCACCGCCGCCCCGATAGCATCGCGCATCCCGACCACCAGCACCATCTTTTTTCCCCGCGTAATTCCGGTGTAAAGCAAATTTCGGTACAGCATATTATAATGAGAATTGTGTATCGGAATCACCACACACGGACACTCGCTGCCCTGATATTTGTGAATGGAAACCGAGTACGCCAATACCAGTTGGTCTAAATCCGCGAAATCATAAATTACCGTATTCCCTTGAAAATCAACGTACAGCATTTGGTCTTCCTCGTGAAATTTTCGCACCCGCCCGATGTCCCCGTTAAAAACTTTCAGGTCGTAATTATTCCGAATTTGCATTACCTTATCGCCCTCGTGAAAAACCTTGCCCGCCTTAATCAACGGCGCGTAACTCGGATTCAGCTTCTTCTGCAAAATGCCGTTCAAATTGCGGTTGCCGATTATCCCCTTATTCATCGGACTCAGCACCTGAATATCGTCGAAGCTGTCAAAACCGTAAGCCTTCGGCAATCTGCGTATCACTAAATCCGCGATTGTCTCCGTCATTTTCAGTGTATCTTCTTCTTCGATAAAGAAAAAATCGCCGTTCTTTTTGTTGGAAATATCGGGAAAAACCCCCGCGTTGATGCGGTGCGCATTCGTGATAATCATGGAGTCCGCCGCCTGCCGAAAAATCTCCGTCAGTCGCGTAATCGGCAGCGCACCCGACTCGATTAAATCCTGCAAAACATTCCCCGCGCCCACACTCGGCAGTTGGTCCACATCGCCGACAAAGAGAATGCGGCAGTGATCGGGCACGGCTTTCAGCAAATTATACATCAGTACCGTGTCGATCATACTCGCCTCGTCCACGATGAGCAAATCGCAGTCCAACGGGTTATCGCGGTTACGTTTAAAGCCGTTGATGTTAAAATCGAACTCCAGAATCATGTGAATGGTCGAAGCCGGCATTTTCGTGATTTCTGTCATCCGCTTCGCCGCGCGACCCGTCGGTGCCGCCAATATAATTTTGGAGGTCATTTGATGCAATACCAGCAAAATAACCTTGGTTATCGTACTTTTCCCCGTACCCGGTCCGCCCGTGATGATGTGGATTTTGTCGGTAAAAGATTTGTAAACCGCCTGTTTTTGGTTTTCGGCGAGTCGAATCCCGAGTTTGCCTTCCGCCCAAACGACTGCTTCTTTTGCTTTGACTTCCCGCAGCGCGTCTTTCGCCGTTGACAGACGGTGCAGTTGTTTCGCAATGCCTTCTTCACTGACTTTAAACAATTTCAGCCACACGCAAGCCGTCATTTTCCCCTCGATTTCAATGCCCTCGATGACAATGCGCTGCTCGGTTTCGATGGCTTCCAGTCGCTCGGCAACCAAGTTCATTTCCACCTCCAGCAGTGTCTTTGCCCGCTCTAAAAATTTATCGACGGGGTAGCAGGTGTGCCCTTCGTTCGACAGTTCGGAGAGCGTATATTCCACACCGCTGTCAATGCGAATATCGGCGGCTTTTTTGATTCCCATTTTCTGCGCCGCATCGTCCGCCGTCTTAAAGCCGATGCCCCAAATATCCCGCGCCAGTTGATAAGGATTGCGCTCAATAACGGGAATAGTCTCCTCGCCGTAAGTCTTAAAAACTTTCTGCGCGAAGGTCGGACTGATGCCGTGCCCCTGCAAAAATACCATCACCTCGCGGATGCTTTTTTGCTCCGCCCAGCAGGCTTTAATTTGCGTAATGCGCTTCGGGCCGATGCCGTCGATTTCCATCAACATATCCGGTGTCTCGTCGATAACATCGAGCGTTTGCTCTCCGTACTGCGATACAATGCGCTCCGCAAATGCCTTTCCGACCCCTTTTATCATGCCCGAGCTAAGGTACTTTTTGATGCCGCGCACCGTCGCCGGGCGGGTCACTTCGTACTCTTCGACCTTAAACTGCATCCCGAAATTCGTGTCGTTTTTCCATGCACCGCGACAGCGCAGCGTCTCGCCGATTTGCACCGAAGTCAGCGTACCGACCACGGTCGTTACCTCGCGTTTGCGCCCTTCCTGCAGGCGGGCGACCGTCCATCCGTTGTCCGGATTTTGAAAAGTAATGCGTTCTATGTATCCCGTAATTTCTTCCACGCTGTAGTTTTAATTGTGTCGTGCAAGATAAGTCGGTTTTTCGGATTTCAGAAATTTGGAAAATGTTGAATCGTTGAACCGTTGAATTGTTGAGTACTACAACCCTCAGTAAAAGCCAAGCGGCGGGCGCGCTCAACGATTCAACGATTCAACAACTCAACAACTCTTAAAACTCAATCCCCATCGACACCGAAAAATTATCCGCATCCAAAGGGCGCACCTTCCCGTCCGTTTTGACAAAACGCGGGTCGTCCGTTGCCGTATAGTGCTTTTTCCGAAATAATCCTTCTCTTTCCTTCAAATACAAACGCTCTTCCTGCGCAAACGGCAGGTAGTAACTGCCCCGCACAAACATTCGCAAAGCGGGGTTTAATTCCAACATAAATTCCGCGCTGAATTTCGCATTGTGCGTCCGACTGCCGAAATACAAGTCGATTTTGTCCGCATTAAAGGTTTCGCCGTTCATTTTGAATTTCCCGAAATCATTATCCGAACGACCCACACGCCGCGCATACCGCAATCGGCTGTGTTGCACCGCCAAGCGCATGGCAAACGGACGTCCTTTTGACAACGGAACATTCAGACCCACGCCCAAATTCGTCTCCCGATGTATAGCTTGACGCGTAAAATCGCCGCCGAAACCAAAGCGAATAAACCACCGATTGTTGAATAAGATGTCGAAATCGAGAAAATGAATAACTTCTCCTTCTCGCTTCGCCAAACCGCCCGCCGCGCTGACAATATCCGTCACGGGATTGCCGCCGACGTATGCCACGGAGACCACCTGCGTCTTCGAAGGCAAAAAATTATAACCAACGCCGTAATGTGTTTTCCAACTGACCCGCTTTTCTCGTCTGTAAGTCGCACCCGGTTCTCCGACCGCCAAATCCTGCATTTCCTCCTCCGTCAATTCGCGGTCTTCCAGCTCGGCGAGTCGCTCGGCAAGGCGGGCAGAGTCGCGCAGCACCTGTACTTCCCGCATCTTTTCGGTGTCGAATACTTCGTTGGCTTTCAGAATGTTATTCATTTGTGCGGCAGACTCGCGCAGCTTGGCGTTCAGCGGTGTCGTGTTGTATTCCGCCCAAAAATCCTCGTTGTAACCCTGCGTGTTGAGCGCGAAATATCCGCCGCGTCGCATCCGTTCTTTGTAGTCGATAGGTTTGCCGCGACTGCCGTCGTTTTCGGTAATCAGCACCTCGTTGGCGTAGAGTTCGCCTTCGGTATAAGTGCCTTCGCGCAACGCATCCGAGAAGTGCCATTTATCCTTGACTTTGCGATAATTGACCACATAATAATTGCCTTTCCAACTGCCCGAATACAGCGGATAACTGAAATATTGCTCTTGCCCCTTCTTAGTGATTTCAAACTCCGCGCGCACCATTGCGTAGTTTTCCTGTTGAATATAAAGTTTGCCGCGCATCCGTGCCGTCACGTATTTATCTTCTTCGTTGCTGGAAAAAATGCGCTGCCACCACTTTTTCTTTTTGCCCGAAACTTTTATTTTTTCGTCAAAATCCGCCTTCGGACCGAAAGCAATGACCCACACCGGTTTGTCGTCCAAAGTCGTCACGGATTCGATTTTATATTCGTAAGCCGGCAGATATTTTTTGTTGATAAATTCTTCGCGGTTGCGCACAAAATCGAAGCGGTGCGCCGCCATGTGACCCGACGAAAAACGGGCGTTCAACGTCGTGTCCAAAGGGTCTTTGAGGTTCATTTTGCGCGACTCTAACAGGTTGACATCGCCTTCCTTCGTGCTTTTGTAGCTGCCTTTGTACACGCGCAGCACACCCTCGGCGAGGTACTCGTAGTCGCCGTTTTCGTCGGTCAGCGACTCGCGGTAAAAGGCCTGCACATTGGTCGGATAAGTCGGATAATTTTCGGGCACTTTATTAACGGCGGTCTTGACGATGTTGCGCCCGTCGTTGTCGGCGCGCACCACGATTTCCGTCAGGCTGACGTCGGATTGTTGCAGTTTAATCGTGCCGTTTTTCTCAAAATCGCTTGCCTTGCGGCGAAAAGTTTGGTAGCCGATGTAAGAAATGCGCACGGTTTGCTCGGCGAATTTTGCGGGAATTTTCAGGCTGAATTTTCCGTCGCTGCCCGATGTCGTGCCGATACCTTGTTTGGGCAGTCCGATGTTGGCGAAAGCAACGGGTTTGGAAGATTTGGCGTCGATGACTTTGCCGGTGAGGGTCAGTAAGTCTTGGGCTTGCAGATTTGGCAGCAAGAAAAACAGGCAGGTAACGAGAGTAATAAGATTTTTCATTGTGGTTTATTAAATGATGTTAGATGTTAGACTTTAGATTTTAGACTACGGACGTTCCTTTTACGAGCTACAGTCTGCTTGATTATTAAAAAATTTCGTAAATGCTTAGGTGTCTGACGCTGATTTTGGTAAAAGTCGAAAATATTGAATAAATCTAAGGTTCAAGCGAAGAAAATCGTTCCCGACTGAAGTACGGGACAGGCTGACACCGATGTTATGTTTAACGCCGGTGTCAGACACTTTTTTTCTGTCGGATTTCGGTATAACATAATTTTTTCAATACTTGCTTGAGTCAAGTGTCAGACACCTAAGTAGTTACAAAATTTCAAAATTTCAAAGCAATTTTATCCTTCCCGCGTCACACTCACGCACAAAGGTGTTAAAATTAAAACCGATAAAAGTAAAAATGAAACTCCGATTTCGGTCGGTATGTCGAAAAGACGGCGGCAAAAAACGAATGTTACAGAAATGATAAAACTTTTTATTTTTATGGAAATGAAAAGCCGGTTTCGTCGGCACAAAATTCTACTTTTGCAACCATGAAAAAACCTTTTATCATCGGAATAACGGGAGGCAGCGGCTCGGGCAAGACGACCCTGATGCGCTATTTGCAGGAAGAATTCGCCTCCGATAAAGTGTGTTTCATCTCGCAAGACGACTACTATCGCCCGCAGGAAGAACAACGACAGGACAAACTCGGCGTCACCAATTACGACCGCCCGCGCTCCATCGACAAGAAGGCTTTTACCAAAGACATCGAAAAATTAGCGCAAGGTAAAACCATTGAAATACAGGAATACACTTTCAACAACGCTGCAAAACAGCCGAAGACTATCGTGCTGAAACCTGCCCCGGTTATCGTCGTGGAGGGTCTTTTTATTTTTCACGTCAAAAAAATTCGGAAGCAGTTAGACCTCAAAGTTTTTATACACGCTAAAGAAAACCTAAAAGTCATTCGCCGCATCAAACGTGACAAACTCGAACGTAATTACCCGCTCGACGACGTGCTGTATCGCTACCAAAATCACGTTATGCCTTCCTTCGAAAAGTACATCAAACCCTACATCGACAAGGCGGATTTAATTGTCAATAACAACCAAAATTTTGAAAAAGGTCTGTCGGTTTTGCAGGCATTTTTGCGGGAGAAGATTAAATAGGGGAGTGGAGAGAGGAGAGAGGAGAGAAGAGAGAGGTGCAAAACGTCTGCAAATCGAAAGTCGTCTATCAATTGAAATAATCGAATATAAATTGGATAACGGCTGCCCCGTCAACCGTCAACCGTCAACCGTCAACCATGCTATCAATAGGCAGTAAAGTCAAATTAAAATTCACCGGCGACCGAGGAAAGGTCACCGAGTTGCTGCCCGAGGGTATGATAAATGTGTACTTGGTCGATGACGATATGGAAATTCCCGTACACGAAGACGACCTGATTCCTTTGGAAAATGTGTCTTCGGCGCACGGTAAGGTTTTGTCATATCCCGATAAAAAAGCGAAGAAAGCATTCGCACCGCCGCAGCCGTTGCAGGCAAAAAAGGAGGTGAAATTCGAGGGGGAAAGTCAGGGTTTGCAGTTGGTTTTCGAGCCGGTTTTGAACGACGAAAATACCACCGACCGCTATCTGATTTGGTTGATAAACGATACCGAGGAAGAGTACATTTTCAATCTGCTGCTGAAAGTCAAAGGCGAAAAAGATTGGGACCAAAACGCGAAATTGGACAAGATGTCCAAAACGGAAATGGGTACGATGCCCTTTGACCAACTGAATGACAATCCCGTGTTCGAACTGCAAAAGTGGCGCATTACCTCAATGGGAACGCAGGATTTTCAGAAAAACAGCATTAAAATCAAGCCGAAAACCTTCTTCGGTAAGTTGCGCACCGCTCCGTTTATCGACGTGCCGGTGCATTGGTTTTTGGCATTTCCGAAAAAGAAAAAAGCGGCACAGGGCGAAGATTTGCGCAGCTACACCAAGCGCAATGCCTCCGTCAGACTGCCGCGCAACGAAGAAGAACGCCGTCGCTTCAATCTCAACGATATCAGTGAGTTTGCCTCCTTTGAAATCGAAATCGACTTGCACGTAGGTGCTTTGGAAACCGACACCACGGGCATGGACGCCGCACAAATCATCCGCGTGCAAATGGAATATTTCGACGGTTTTATCGAAAATGCCGTGCGTATCGGCGTGCCGCGCGTTTTTGTCATTCACGGACTCGGCAAAGGAAAATTGCGGGATTTGATTGCTACGCGCTTAGTCAATCACCCGGACGTAAAAACTTTTCGGAATGAGTATCATCCGCGGTACGGGTGGGGGGCGACGGAAGTTGAGTTTTAAAGAGGCGAGAGGAGAGAGGAGAGAGGAGAGAAGTGAGAGGTATATAACCGGACACTCAATTGTATGAAATTTAAAACAGAAATATTTGAACATGCTATGGCTTATCTCTCTCCTCTCTCCTAAAATTCAAGAGTAGAATCGGCATTCAAGTCACTTCACACATTCAATTAAATTACCAAAACTCAATCACAAAATGACACAAAGACCGTTTCGTTGGGGCATCATCGGTGCCGGAAAAATAGCCGGGCAGTTTGCCAAAGATTTAGCCTTGCATAAGGGCGCGGAATTGTACGCGATTGCCTCACGGTCGCAGCGGCGGGCGGATAATTTTGCGAAAGAATACGGTGTGAAAAAGTCTTTTAATGCGTATGATAAAATGCTGACGGCGGGCGTCGATGCGGTTTATGTAGCGACGCGACACCCGCAGCATTGCGAGGTAACATTGATGTGTCTGCAAGCGGAAATTCCCGTGCTGTGCGAAAAGCCTTTGGCGATGAACAGCGCGGAAGTCGGGAAAATGATTGAGGCGGCACGGAAAAATTCGACCTTTCTGATGGAAGCAATTTGGTCACGTTTTTTGCCTTCGCTGCGCAAAGTGAAAGAGGTCATCGACGCCGGCGAAATCGGGGAAGTTTTGAGTCTGCGCGCCGATTTCGGTTTTAATTCTCCTTTCAATCCCGAAAGTCGTTTGTACAACCGCGCCCTCGGCGGCGGCGCATTGTTGGACATCGGCATTTACCCGCTTTTTCTGGCGCAGTTGATATTGGGCAGTCCCGCTGAAATACAGGCGGTCGCGCATTTGGGAAAAACCGAAGTCGATGAAGAAACGCTGATGCAAATGAGCTACGCTGACGGTGCCTTCGCACATTTGCACGCTACCTTACGCAGTCGCACACCCTCGACTGCGGACATTTTCGGCAGCAAAGGCAGCATTCGTATGCACGGCAGATGGCACGAGGCAAAGGGCTTTACGGTCGAGCTGAACTCAGGCGAAACGCGGGAATACAACTTTGACTTTAAAGGTGCGCTCGGCTATTATTTTGAGCAGGAAGAGGTGATGCGCTGCCTGTCGGAAGGTCAAAAAGAAAGTTATTTGCTGCCTTTGGATTTTAGCCGGGATTTGATGGCGGTGATGGATAAGGTGCGGGAAAAGATTGGTTTGGAGTATTGAAAAAATTTTGATTTTCGTCTCCTATCAAAAAAAATGCAACCTTAAAGCTCCTCACTTTTCTCTGTCTCTTCTCCGCGCAAATACCTAACTTTGCCGGAATGATACGTTACAAAAAAGACACGAAAAATATAGTGACGCTGACCATGGATATGGCCGACCGTCCGATGAATGTACTGAACCATGAGTTGGCACAAGCCTTTCTGCCCGTGATTAAACACCTGCAGGAAGAGAAAAAGAAAAAGCAACTGCGCGGTATTATTATCACCTCCGGCAAGAAAACTTTTATGACCGGCGGCGATTTGGAATATCTCTACACCGCTACCGACCCCGCCAAAGTTTATCAATTTGCCTCTAAATTAAAACGGCTTTTTCGGGAAATCGAACTGCCCGGCGTGCCTGTCGTCGCAGCGGTCAACGGCACGGCATTGGGTACGGGGTTTGAGTTGGCGTTGGCCTGTCATCATCGCATCGTACTCAACGACTCGGACATCAAACTCGGTCATCCCGAAATTAAAATCGGACTCATGCCCGGCGGCGGCGGCGTCGTGCGCCTGATGTGGCTGTTGGGTTTGGAAAAAGCATTTAACATCATTTCGGGCGGACATCGCTTTTCTCCTACGGAAGCTCTGCGCGCCGAACTCATCGACGATTTGGCGGAAAACGAGGAAGAGATGATGGACAAAGCGCGCAAATTTTTACTGTCAAACCCCGAAGGGCGTCGCATCTGGGATCAGGCAGGCGCAACGATTCCCGGCGGGCACGGCAGCAACCCGGCGACGCGTTTGGTGGTCTCACGCCTTGCCGCCGAAACCGCGGAACGGTACCACAATAATTTTCGCGCGCCGCAGGCCATTCTCAATACTTTGTTCGAGGCATCGAAGGTTGATTTTGATACGGCGATGCGCATTGAAGGGCGGTATTACACGGAGTTGATTTGCCATCAGCAGGCTAAAAATATGATTAAGACTTTTTGGTTTGACTACGAAAAAGTCAAGGCGGGCTTTAATCGACCGAAGGGTTTCGGTAAGTTTAGACCGCGCAAAGTCGGGGTCATCGGCGCGGGTATGATGGGCAGCGGCATTGCCTACGCCTGTCTGCGCGAGGGCATGGAGGTTATTTTGAAAGACGTTAATAAGTCGATTGCCAAAAGGGGAGAGGAGTACGCGAAAAAGCGTTTACAGCAGTTGGAAAAAGACGAAATTTTAAATACCGAGGAAATTAAAGAACACCTGTCGCGTCTGACGCTGACCGACCAAGCCGCTGATTTCGAGACCTGCGATTTAGTCATCGAAGCCGTTTTTGAGAACGAAAACGTTAAAGCCAAAGTAACCCGCGAGGCGGAGCAATACATGGACGAATATTCGATTTTTGCTTCCAATACCGTCTCTTTACCCATTTCCCAAATCAGCAAAGCCTCCGCCCGCCCGAGCAATTTTGTGGGGCTGCATTTCTTTTATCCCGTCGAAAATAAGCGTTTGGTGGAAATAATTCGCGGCACCGAAACCTCGGACGAAACCGTCGCGCGCGCCTTTGATTTTGTCCGCGCCATTCGCAAAACGCCGATTATCGTTAAAGACAACTGGGGATTTTACGCCCAACGGGTGCAGAATACCTACATTTTGGAAGGCATTCAACTCTTGCAGGAAGGCGTCGCGCCCGCCGTTATCGAAAACCTCGGCAAACACGCCGGCATGCCGACCGGACCGCTCGCCTTAGCCGATAATTTGTCGCTTTCTCTCGTCAAACGCTACGAAGACCAAGCCGCAAAAATTTACGGAAAAAAATATCAGCGTCATCCCGCCACCGATGTTTTGGATAAAATGCTGAACGAGGTCGAACGACCCGGCGCGCGCAAAAAAGCGGGATTTTATGAGTACGACGACGGCGAAAAATGTCTGTGGCACGGGCTGACCGAACTTTACCCGACCACTCAAAAAGATTACGACCGAGAGGCGGTTATCGAGCGTTTGCTCTTTGCGCAGGTACTGGAAGCCGCCTGGTGTTTGCAGGAAAAAGTCATCACCAATATTTCCGAAGGCAATTTGGGTTCCGTCTTTGGTTGGGGTTTTCCCGCTTTCAAAGGCGGCGTTTTTCAGTACATTGAAGATTACGGCAGAGAGGCGTTTTTGGCGCAATGTAAAATTTATGAGGAGAAACAGGGACCGAGATTTCAGGTGCCGAAGGTACTGAAAAGTGTCTGAATTTTGTAGGAAGTCAAATCTCCGGCTACTCACAGGCTGACTCACTTGTCTCTCAGGAAAGTCACCTTTTGAGTAACTGCCGCAGGTCAACCGATTGAACCGACAACCTTGCTTTTTACCTGCTTTTTCCGAAAAAAACCATCAATAGGCTTAAAAAAATGCCAAACACCGCATAAAGCCGTGTTTGGCATTTTTTGACTAAGCAAGATGCAAAAGTAACGCAGCAATCAAACAGAAAAAATCCGCTAAAATCCGCATCCTCCGCCAAATCCGCGATTCCGGTATTTCACTCTGCCGCGCAAAAGCAAATGACTCGGTCGAGAATTACAAAAATAAATGCAAACCGATTTGCTGCAAAAAAAAGCGAAAACCCTCTATCAACTACCAACTACCAACCATCAACCATCAACCATCAACTATTCCGCAGGAATTACCTCCACCCACTGCCCCGGCTGCCGCGCCTGTATGCCCGCGTCGTACATCGCCGAGCAGCTCACCGTCGGTAGATAGTACCGACCCGGATACGCCGCATTCAAGCGCACGCGATAGGTCTGTGAATTTCCGTAACCGATGTCGAAAAAAGTATAAACGCGGTCGTCGCGAATATCCTGATAATCGGGGCGCGAAACCTTGCTGTCGTCCTGATTTAAATTATCCGTCCGCGTATTGATAATCTCCCAACCCGAAGGGAAAATTTGGTCGAGCGCCATCTCGTCGTAGCGACGTTTGTAAGTCTGCCCGGGGTGTTTTATAGTGACCTCCGCCATAAAATCCGTGCCCTGCACAATGCGCGTCGGGTCGAGCGTTTTGCCCGCGCTGTCTCGGTATTTGACCGACATCGCAATTTTTTCCGCCGTCGCCGTTTGGTCGCCTGTCGCGGGTTGCCCCGTCGTCATCAGGCGCGCATAAAGGACGCCGGAGGAGGTATTATCGACAGTAATGGCCTGTGCCTGCGCGTCCGACATCGGCACGTCGATATTGGTAATCGGCGTGCTGCTGCCCGCATTGATAATCGTGCCGTTATCGAGTCGATATTTAAAATTGTAAGTCGAAGAAATGTCCGAGTCGCCGATAAATTTACTGACCGCTACGAGCGCGAAAGCTGTTTCCTGCGTGCTGTACCAACCGCCGTTGCTGATTTGCTCACTGATATTTTTGACGACTTCCATACCTTTTTCTTCCTCTCGCAGCACATTCAGCACTTCCAAAATAATCGCTTTATCGCGCAGACTCGAACCGAAAGTATTGCCGAGTTCCCGATAATTCTCGACCGTCGTGCTGAGATTTTTTGTCAAAGTTTTGGCGACTTCCGGCTTCCCCGCGTGCGCATACGCGCCGGCGAGCAGCCATTTTCCCGTGCCGGAAAGGTCTTGATTTTCGCGCAAACGGTTCATTGCGCCGGTCGCCGGCTCACCCGCGAGGGCGAGGACGTACAGCCGATATGCCTGCGTAAACGCCGCATCACGGTAATAAAAGCCCGCTTCCTCTTGTTTCGGGTCGTAAATATTGGCGGTCTGCGCTGCGTTTGTCACCCAAGCATTTTTCATGCCGCCGGGCAAGTTGTAACCCGCCTTTTCCGCTTCCGTCAGAAAATGAAAAGCGTAAATATTCGACCAATTGTTCACACTGCGATTACCGGGCCAATAGGCAAAACTGCCGTTGGATAAACGAAAATCCGCTAACTTATTGATGCCCGCTTGAATATTATCGGGGATAGACGCCTTTTGATTGTCTTTTAAATCGACCAAACGACTCAAATACAACTGCGGAAATGCCTTAGAAACCGTCTGTTCCAAACAACCGTAAGGATAGCCCAAGAGGTAACGCAGCCGCCGCCCCAAATCCAAAGGCGGCAGATTACTGACCTCCAAAACCGCCGAATTTGTACCCGCAATACCGACCGGTGTCGCACTGACTTCCCATTTTTCGCCCGTCCGCAGTATTTTACTCTCCACGTTCGTGACAAAAGGATTGGGGTTGCGCACGTCGATTTCAATTTGTTGACTCGCCGTTTCTCCTGCGCCTTCCGCCTGAATATCGAATTTGGCAATGCCCGTATTTTCCGCAACTTTCAAATCAAAGTAGGTCATCTTTTCGCCGACCTCCGAAAAAGAAAGCGACTGCTTACCCTCGTCACTCAAACCGACTAAACCGCTCGACTCCGTGACCGTAATCGTCGCATTTTTTACTTTCTTATCCATCGCAAAAACCGAAATCGGCAGCCGCAGCGTTTCGCCCGGTCCCAACACACGGGGCAGCGTCGCCAATACCATCAACGGTTTGCGCACGGGCACGGTTTTTTCCGCCTTGCCGTAGGCTGCATTCTTATTGCCGGCGACGACCATCACGCGCACCGAGCCGACGTAATTCGGCATCGTAATTTCGTGCGTCGCGGTCTTGCCCTTTGCCAAATAAAACGGCCCCAAATGCCGCACAACGGGCTTAAAACGATTGGCCTTCTTTTTGTCGCCGACTTCCGCCTCACCGTCCCCGCCGATGCTCAACACGCGACTTAAATCCCCGCCGAAAGCACCCAAAACCAAGTCGTACAAATCGAAGGTTTTCACTCCCAATGCCTCCCGTGCGTAGAAAGTGCCGTGCGGGTCGGGCGTTTTAAAATTCGTCAAATCCAACAAGCCGTCATCGACCACGGCGAGGGTATAGGCCATCGCTTTGTTGTTGTCTTCGCTGACTTTAACCGTAAATTTTTGTTCGGGTTTCAACTCCTCTGCCATCTCGATTTTCGGTTGCAGTTGCGTCTCAGGATTTTCGACACTGACGGGAATGACGCCGTACATGCGAATCGGCAAATCGTTGACCGTCTGCGCGTGCGGTTGCAGCAGCGAGACGTGCGCATAGACCGTCGGCGACATTTCCGGCGTGGCCTGAAAACGAAAGGTATTTTCGCCTTTTTTCGCCTCGCGCCAAAAGGATTTTACCACCTTCGTACCCGTTTCCAAAGTCACCAAGACGCGACTGATTTCGTTGGCGGGCACATTGATTTCTATCGTTTCACCGACCTCGTATTTTTCTTTACCTGCGGCAAAAGTAAGCATGGTTGCGCCCTCGCGGTTGTTGTCATTGTCTCCGTCCTCATCGTACCACGGGTAGCCCGAGTAGAAATAATCGCCGGCGCAGTGACCGCTTTCCGTGTCGCAGACGCGCACGAGGTAGCGACCCCATTCTTTGGGCGCAAAGTCGTAAGTCGCCGTGCCGGTCGCGTTGGTTTTGACCTCGCCTTTAAACTTTGCGTTGTTGTGATTGGAAGAAGAAAACGAGGCGACATTATCGCGTCCGCTGTCCCACCACCACCGCCATTCCGCGCGGTAAATGCCGACCGAAAGGTTCTTACCGGCGAGGGGATTTCCGTCCGTATCGACGGCGGCAAACTCCAAAGTGCCGCGTTTATCGACCTCGATGCGTTTAGAACCCCAACTGTTTTTCGGAATGCGAATCCCCGTGTAATCGGAAAACGGGTGATAGTCCACGCCGTCGGTCGCGGTGCTGAAATCGCCGCCTTTTTCAAAAACGCGGGTTTTAAATTCCGCGCGTAATTTGCCGGGGGCGTAGTCGCCGTCGTAGATTTCCGTAGTAAAACTCGCCTTGCCTTGCGCATCCGTTTTGCCGTCAAAAACGACTTTAACTTCACTGTCCGAACTTTTCCACGAGCGCGCCGGGTCAGTAAATCTAAACTCGCTGAACTTCCCGAACTGCATTGCCGCCGGGCGCACCTGCATTTCGGTTTTGACCTGCAAATCTTTCGCGGGCGCACCGTGCAGCCACGCCGCCGTCAGTTGTGCCGAAATCGGCGTATCGTCCGGCGTTAAAACTTCCTTGCCGAAGTCCAAATCCGCTTTCAGGCGATTGGGTTTGACGGTCTCCACTTTGATGGTTTTGCGAAAAGTCGCGCCGCCCACTTTCACTACCGCCGACCAATTTCCCGTCGGGGCTTCCGCCGAGGTAGAGGTGTGCAGAGCGTAAATGCCGCCCGTATTTTCAAATATCGTGCGTTTTTCTCGCTCCTGTCCGCGCGGGTCGTAGAGGGCAAAATTAATCGGCAAACCTTCGGGTAAATCCGAGTTTTTTTGCTCCAAAATAAAATTCAAGAACAAACTGTCACCCGGTCGCCACACCCCACGCTCGCCGTAGATGAAGCCTTTCATGCCGCGCTGCGTTTCCGCGCCGCCGATGTCAAAACGCGACAGCGACAAAGCCGCTCCGTCAATGAGGCGCAGATAGCCTTTTTGTCCTTTCGACTCGGCAATGACGAAGGCGGGACTGCGCTCGACTTCCGTAAAATTCATGCCGTCGGAGTCGGTTTTGACAGTCTTGATAAGTTGCTGTTGGTAGTCGTAAAAATTCAGCGTTGCGCCCGCAATCGGGTCGGTCGTTTTCAGATTACTGACGGCGGTAAAAACCGTTTTATCGTTGCCCTCCTTGCAAATAATGCCGAGGTCGGAGGCGACGATATTGCGGCGGTCGAAGTTGCGGTCGGAATAATACGCGCCCTTGCAGGGGTCTTCGCGGTCGTCGTAATCGTAATCTCGGTAATAACCGTCGATGCCGTAATAACTGCCCCAAATACTCGTAAATTCACCGTCTTCGGCGTAAGCGTCCGTTGCCGCCGGCGTCAATTCTTCTGCATCTTCCGACTTTTCGCCGCAGTAATAATCGGTGTATTCGGGACGAAAACCGACGCGCACCTGATAAATTGCTTCCGGGTCATCGCGCACCAAGTCGCTGAGGTCGAGGGCGTAGCGTACCTTTTTTCCGCGATTGGGGTTACTGTCCAATTCGCGCAAATCAATCTTTTTCTGCGCAACGATGCGTCCCACTTTTTCCAATTGATAGCCCGTGCCGTCGAGTTGATTATTTTGCAAAAACTGTAAAATGTTGTTATGGAAAATTTTGAAAATTTCCACCTCGACGGCATTCAAATTTACGGCTTCAATCGGTAAAAGCAAACCTTCCGAACTCGGCAAAATCACCCCGCGCCCGACGATATTGACCTGCGGTTTTTCTTCTTCAAATACCAAATTATAGGTGCTTTCGTCCTTCATTTTGCGCCCGCTGCTGTTCATAATGCCCGTTTTGACGGAGACGGTGCGCGTGCCCTGTATGCGCTCGGAAGGGTAAACGAGAAGTTGATTACCGTCGATGCTGTACCGTAGTTTGCCCGCGAAATCGCCGATGACGACCATGCCTTCGAGGTCTTGATTGCGTTGCAAGGGGTCGGAAAAATTGAGGGAAATAAACTGCGGTTCGGCTCGCGTAACCGTGGCGGAAACGACCTTAAAATCATTCAGACCGGGCACGGTAATTTCTTCAAAAACCAAGTCGTCGCCGCCGTAGTCGATTTCCGCTTTTTGCAAAGTAAACGCCGTCGCTTCCTCTTTGCGCCGGATATTTTTGATGACAAAATCGTGGTTCATGCCGTCCGGCGCGTGCGTCCATTCGATTTCCAAATTATTGTCTCCCTGAAAAGCCTTAAACGCTTCTTCGGCGGCGGTATCGGTCACGTAATCGGAAAAAACAACCGTTCCCGTATATTCCTGCACGGCGAGATTATCGGGGTCGGGGCTGCGAAAACCTTCTTTTTTGACGGCAAAAGTCAGGTCACGCGTACGGAATTCAAACTCGAAAGAAGCGGCATCGCCCGTTGCCTCCCGAAAGATTTTGCCGAGACGCACCGTACCGACATAGACCTTGCCCGGGTCTAACATCTCGTCGGGGGTGAAGGTCAAAGTACGGCGGTCTTCCCACACGGCTTTTCCCATAATCGACGGGGTGAAAAATAACAGATTTTGCCCGATAGTTTTGCCCGTTTCTTCCTCACTGACGGCGTCGCGCACAAAGCGAATTTTGACGGGTTCGGTGCGCGAAACGGTGCCCGAGGTGTAGGCATAGACGTGAGAATAAACGCTTTCGGGCACGGGTGCCGCGCTGTTTTCCGGGTCGTCGCAGGCGGTGAAAGTCAGGAGCAAAAGCAGAGAAAAAACGGCGTATTTCATGGTTGTTAATTTGGTTTTAGTGATGATTGAAAAGATTTAAAGGAGAGAGGTAAGTAGCACACGTTAATTATTTCGGAAAATTTGAGGACAAGATTTTTTCGTATATTTTCTTCAAAAAATCAGTGCATAGCCTTAGCTACGGACTTATTTTTTGGAGGAAATAGGCGGAAAAAGATGTTTTCAAATTACCGAAATAATTAGGGGGTGCTACTTAAGAGGGGAGAGGCGGTTTCTCCTTTCTCACAAGTCGGGAGATTTTGCGAGTCTCCGACTATTTGAATGCAGTGTGTGTAATTCGGCAAATTTACTCAAAAAAACGTAACGGGGAAGACAAACGGGGAAAAGAAAAATTTAAGTTTTATATTTCGTTTTGGGGCACAAAATTTTGGGCGCGGGTCAAATAAAGCCCGCAGATTTGCAGCCTGATGTTACCGTAGGGCGTCGCCGAAAAAAGTTTTTGCATTTTCTCGGTGACGCATTACTTTTTGTGCGTCTTTAGACGACCTCTTTTTTTGAACCTGACCCCGTACAGTTGTCGGGGTGATTTTTATGATTGGTTATGATATGGATTTTACTTCGTAAAATCTTCTTCCCTTACCATTGAAATAATTTTCAAGAATTTTTTATTCGCAGCATCGGTTCTACGATTTCAGAACAAATTATATCCCGAAATATTTTCGCCGAAAATCGAAAATATTTGCACGGAAAGGCGAAAAAAAACGCCCGACTGTCGAAACATTTTAAGCCCGTGAACAAAATTTACACCTTGCTTTGTGTCGTCTTTGCGGCGGCATCCGGCAGCCCTGTTTTTGCCCAACTTTCCGTTTCCTGCCCCGCCGATATGACTTTTAATTTGACTCCCGGTCAATGCAGCAAAGTCGTTGATTTTGAAATTCTCGTCGAGGCGGACACTTTTCTCATTACTAAAACGGACGAAACGACGCTCGACGCGGGAGATTATTTCCCTGTCGGCACGACCGAGCTTTCCTACTCGATTACCGATTTTAACGAAACGATTGACTGTGCTTTTTCGGTACAAGTCATTGAATTTCAGCCGACTAATGCCACACTGTCCTGTGTTACGGGCGTCAACGTTTCGGTCAATGCCGCCTGCGGTTTGTCGGATAATCCCGATTTTTTTCTCAACGGCAACAATTATCACTGCTACGAAGATTACATCGTCAACATAACGACGCAATTCGGATTTCCCGTCGGTGAGGATTTGTCGAGCCGTATCGGACAGACCCTTTTTCATACCGTGACCGACACCGAAACGGGCAACAGTTGTACGGGGTCGATGACGATTTTTGATAATACCGCGCCGCTGATTGTCTGCCCCGATACGCTCGTGTTGCCCTGCACGGCGACTCCGACGGATTACCTGCCGACAGTCATCGAAAGCCCGACGATTTTTGATAATTGCGGCGGTTTTACGAGTGCTTATTTTGACCAAACGACCGATTTTTCCTGCAATGACACGCAGTTCAACGGGCAGTACACACGCCGTATTCGTCGGACTTGGTCGGCTGCCGATAGTCACGGCAACAACGCCGCGCCCTGCACACAGATCATTTTTTTGCGACGCGCCGCGCTTTCGGAGGTGGTTTTTCCCGCAAGTTTTAACAATATAGAAAATCCGGCTTTGGAATGCGGTACCGATTTCGACACCGATTTTGCTGCGACGGGTGTGCCGACGGTGGGCGGCATGCCGATTTATCCGTCTAATGCGAGCTGCGATTTGACGGCTTCTTTCAGCGAAAGTCAGATACCGACCTGCGGCGGCGGTTACACGATACTGCGCAACTGGACGGTTTTGGACGATTGCACCAATCAAATTGCGACGCAGTTACAGGCGATTGCCGTGCGCGATAAGACGGCACCGATTATTTCCGTTGCGCAGACTTTTTCCGTTTCTGCGGGCAATGCAAACTGCACCGCTTCTTTCACGCCGCCCTTCCCGACGGTGACGGACGGCTGTTCGACCTTTACCGTGCAGCTTTTCAGCTCGGCGGGTACGGTCAGCGGGTTTTCCGTACAAAACTTGCCCTACGGTACGCACACGCTGACCTGGCGGGCACTCGACGCCTGCAATAATCAGGCGACGGCGCAGGTTACGGTGACGGTTTTCGACGGGCAGGGACCGACGACAATTTGCTCACCGCAAAAAACGGTTGCGCTCGGTAATGCGGGCGGGGCTTCCTTGCCGGCGACGATTTTCAACAACGGCAGCTACGATAACTGCGGCGGAAATTTGAACTACAAAGTACGCCGCCTGACCGATGTCTGCGGCAACGAAACGGAGTTTGCGCCGACCGTCGGTTTTTGCTGTGAGGATGTCGGAAATCCCGTCGCGGTGCAAATCAAAGTGACGGATATTGCGGGAAATTTTAACGTATGCAGCGCGACGGTGACGGTAAACGATAACCTCGCGCCGGCGTTGATTTGTCCGTCGGGTATGGAAGTCGAATGTGACATAATCTACGAAAATATGAGCGTTTTCGGGAAAATCGCTTTGCAGCAATCCGACCGTGCCGCCATAATCATTGACGGAACGAACGCGGGCATCGACGGCTTAGCGACGGACAACTGTACAGTGCAAGTCATTGAAAATGAATCTTTGATTGACATAAATTTTTGCGGAACGGGTACGATTGTACGCTCTTTCACGGCGACGGATGCGGCGGGTCATTTTTCAAATTGTCAACAGACAATTACCTTTCTTAACAGTAATCCTTTTTATATCAATGCCGCGAATCCTAACGACCCGAATGACGATGTAATTTGGCCGGCGGCTGTGACTTTGACGGGTTGTGAGGCCGGCACCGCACCTGCGGATACGGGACTGCCGCAATTGGTTGATGAAAGTTGCAGCAACATCGGTATCACGCACACCGATCAAATATTCAACGGCGGGGCGGGCAGCTATGTGATACAGCGGAAGTGGACGATTGTGGATTTTTGCCAATTCGGCGGCGGGGGCGGCACTTGGAATTATACGCAGATGATTACCGTGAATAATGCGGATTTTTTGCCGCCGCAGTTTGTCGATGCGCCCGGTGTGATTAAACTTTGTGTCGATGCGAATGACTGTAATACGGCGGCTTTGCTGAATAGTGTAACGGCGGAAGATGCCTGTACGCCGACGGCAAATTTGCAATGGTATTACGAAATCGACTACGATAACGACGGCACTTTCGACGTGAGCGGTAACTCGGCGGTGATTGATTTGACTGTGCCGGCGGGCTATCATTTTTTGCAGCGCACCGTGACCGATGCGAGCGGCAATACGGGATTTTTGACGCAATACATCGCCGTCAACGACTGCACCGCGCCGGTCAGTGATTGCCCTTTTGCGCTCGATACGCTGACGGCTTTCTTGGATGCGGAGGGGGATTTTATCTTTTTTGCGGAAGAGTTCGGCGGGCAACTCGACGTTACGGATAACTGCGGCAGCGATTTTGATTTTCAACTTTCCGTCGGGGCGGACGCCGCATTTTACAATCCCGAAACGGCTGCGGATTTCATTTATTTCAACTGTGCGGCTTTGGATAGTATTGCAGAAGTGACGCTGTGGATTGCCGACGCAAGCGATAATCGCAGCAGTTGTACGACGCATTTCAGATTTCAGGATAATAACCATGCTTGCGGAGATGCGTCACCGATTTTGCTGAATATTTCGGGAGATATTCGGACGGAAACGGACGCGCCGATTTGGAATGTGGACATCGATATTAACAGCCCCGAGATTGTGGATTTGCCGGAGGCGGGGAGTTATATCGTGGCGGGTCTGGCGGTAAACGGCGATTACAGCGTGAGTCCGAGTAAAAACAATTCGTTTTTGAACGGCGTGACGACGAATGACATCGTGCTGATTCGCAAGCATATTTTGCAGTCCGTGCCGCTAAGCAGTCCGTACAAAATCATTGCGGCGGACGTCAACGGCAGCGGCTCGGTGACGACGGCGGATATCGTGCTTTTGCGGCAGCACATTCTCGACCCTTTTATGACTTTTACGCAAAATACCTCATGGCGTTTTGTGGATGCGGACTACGTTTTTCCTGACCCGGAGCAGCCTTTTCTCGAAGTTTTTCCCGAAATATGGAGCGAAAATAATGTGGTGTGTGACAAAACGGTGAATTTTATCGGCGTCAAAATCGGGGATGTGAACAATACCGTGAATCCGGAAGATTAGAACGTTTGTTCTTTCCGAATTATTCGCCGGAAAAGTCGGAGGGTAATTCGCAAGCCGGGAGGTAACTAAGCTTTCATCGTACGGAAAAAAAGCGGGCGGCAAATCGTGAAATTTATCACCCGCTTTTTTGTTTCGAGGTCAATAAAAAATTCCTACGCCGTCAGCCCGCCGTCCGCATTATACATCGCGCCCGTGCAGTAGCTGCTGTCGTCGCTTGCCAAAAAGAGCACTAATTTCGCAATTTCTTCCTCTTTGCCGTAGCGTTGTAAAGGCACTTGCTCCTTGTACATTTTTTTAACCGACTCCGGATTGTCGCCGTCAAAACCCTCCTCCAAAGACCGCATCATGCGGCTGTCGATAACACCGGGGTGTACGGAGTTGACGCGAATTTTATCGGGTGCCCCTTCGAGCGCGGCGGTGCGCATAATGCCGATGGTCGCGTGTTTACTCGTGATGTAAGGCACCATATTCGCCGTGCCTTGCAGACCCGCCACGGAGGAAGTAATGATGATACTGCCGCCGTTTTTCTTCATCGCGGGCATGACGTGTTTCATGCCCAAAAACACGCCTGTTACATTTACGGCGATTACTTTTTCAAAATCTTCTTTCTTGGTTTTTGCAATGGGTTTGACTTCGCCCTCGATGCCCGCATTATTGAAAAATACGTCGATTTGCTTCCATTTTTTCGTGGTGGCTTTGACATAATTTTTGACCTCTTTCTCTTTGGTGACATCAGCGGTCACGTAAGCGAGGTTATCGTTGTCGGCTGACTTAATGCGCTTTTTCAAGGCTTTTTCGTCCAAATCGACGAGCATGACTTTTGCACCTTCGGCTAAAAATGCCTGTGCGGCGGCAAAGCCGATTTCTCCCGCGCCGCCGGTAATGATTGCGACTTTATTTTTCAATTTTTTCATAACAGAATAAATTTTTGGTTAGAATTGTTATCTGCCGAACGTTTGACTTTTGCTTGGGTTCGGTCGCGCGTTTTTACAACAATTCCGCCCACAATTTATTTTGTATTTGTAACTGCTTAGGTGTCTGACACTTTGCCCGAATAAATTACAAAAAAGTTCTGTTTTTCCGAGATTTTACGAACAAAAGTGTCTGACACCGACGCTAATCGCGACATCGGTGTCAGACGCTTTTTACGCTCAAATCTTAGATTTTATTCGCAATATTTCTTGCTTTTTATCGGTAACTGCGTCAGACACCTCAACATTTATTTGTGTTTTCAGGAAACAAGAAACAGCAAATCGTAAGACTCTCTGACCATGACTTTCACCGCCAAACTCGGAATTTTCTACGGCGACAGCGCCTACGTTTTTCCGCACGTACCCGCCGAATACGCCGCTCCTTTTTTAGACGGCGACCGCCGCGTAATTTGTACTTTGAACGATAAAATTCGCTTACACTCCGCGCTCATGCACGACGGTAAAGGCGATTTTTTTATCAATATCAACAAAGCGACTCGCAAGGAATTGGGTGTAGGAAACGGCGATACGGTGCAAATTACCTTGGAAAAAGACGAAAGCAAATACGGCATGGAAGTGCCCGAAGAATTAGAAGAATTTTTGGCGCAAGACCCGGAATTTTCCGATTTATTCGACAAGCTGACGCCGGGCAAACAACGGCGACTTATTTACCTCGTCGCGCAGCCGAAAATGACCGACACCCGCATTCGCAAGGCGTTGGTCATCGCGGAATATCTGAAAGAAACGGGTGGGAAATTGGATTATGCGGAGTTGAACGAGGCTTTGAAGAAAGGCTGAAATTCAGAGCACGACCGTCCCCAATTCCTCCGCTAAAGCGTTGCGCATACTTAAAAGTTTTTCTTGTACCTTCAATAATTTTATCAGTTTTTTGACCTCTCCTTTATCCAGTTCTTTCATGCGCTGCTGATTGTCCGCACACATTTTAATGACTTTTTTGAGCTTAAATCGCTTTAAACCTTCCTCACTGTCTTTTTTGAAATTTTCCTCCGGCACCTTTTGCGTATTGAGAATAATCTCGAATTTTTCGTACCAACCCGGACTCATCGTGCCGTAGGTCGGAGAGTAGCAATTAACCGCAAATTGTTGTATTTCTTCGTCTTTATGCCGCAGAAAAAAGTCATCGTTGACTTCTTTTTTATCTACCAAAAGTTGTAAAGTTTCTTTGGCGACTTTCGCATACAGCGGGTGGTCAAAATTGTCTAACACATCCTGTATTTCCTGCAAAATAAACTGTGCGACCGTCACTTTCCCGTCCTTTTCCAAAGTTTTCCCGCCTCCGCAAACCAAAATACGGGCAATATCTTTCTCTTGAAAAGTATCGCCGCGCACCGTAGTGGGTTGCGATACGCCGGGCATATCGCCGCCGGGTGCGTCGGGGTAGGGGGGCATCTCGCCCTCGCCCGGAAAAGGCTCTTCCGTCGGGAAGCCGTCGGAGAACGGCGCACTCGGAAATGAGCCGGTAAAAGACGGCGGCGACTGCGATTGATGTGCGGGATTTTGCCGCAAATTTTGCCTTCTGCGCTCCTCGCGTTCCGCTTCTTTTTTGCGTTGTTGCAGCACGGCGTGTACGGCTTTGGCAACTTCTTCCGTCAGCATTTTTTCGGGCAAATCCATAACCCGCGCACATTCTTTGGTATAAAAAGAACGCTTGATTTGGTCGGGAATGCGGGCGATACTGCCGACGATGTCCTGCACTAAAGCCGCCTTTTTCACGGGGTCGTTACCCGCCTCGTCGAGCAGTAAATCGGTCTTGAAAAATATAAAATCTTTCGCTTGCTCGGCGATATATTTTTTAAATTCCGCCGTACCCGATTTTCGCAGATAACTGTCCGGGTCTTCGCCGTCGGGCAGCAGCACGACCTTCACGTTCATGTCCTGTTCGAGTACCAAATCCAAGCCGCGCAATGCCGCCTTAATCCCCGCCGCGTCGCCGTCGTAGAGGATTTTCATGTTGGGCGTGTAGCGTTTTATCAGGTTGATTTGCCCGACGGTCAGCGAAGTACCGCTCGATGCGACTACGTTTTCTATGCCCGCCTGATGCAGCGAAATGACGTCCGTGTAGCCTTCGACCATGATACATTCGTCTTCGCTGCGCACGGTTTTTTTGGCGAAATGAATGCCGAACAACGCTTTATTTTTGACGTAAATATCGGTCTCCGGCGAGTTGATGTACTTCGGCGTTTTTTTGTCTTTGGACAGCGTGCGCCCCGCGAAAGCAATGATTTTGCCCGACAGATTGCGAATGGTAAACATGACCCGCTCGCGGAAAAAATCGCTGTCGTATTTATTGGTCAGACCGAGTTGTCGCAACAGTTCGAGGTTGTAGCCGGCATCGGTCGCCGCTTTAGTAAATCCGTCTTTTTTGGCGGGCGTAATGCCCAAACCCCACTTGCGTATCGTCTCTTCCCGAAAGCCGCGCGATTTAAAATAACTCAAGCCGACACTCTTGCCCGCGTCGGTGTCGAACAGTTGTTTTTGGTAATAATTTTTTGCGTACTCCGTGATGATGTACAGACTATCGACCAGCTGTTTTTCCTGCATCGCTTCCGCCGAAATCGCCGTTTCTTCAATCTCGATGCCGTATTTCTTTGCAATGTAGCGCAGCGCATCCGGAAAGCTCAATTGCTCGTAATTCATCAAAAAGGAAATCGGGTCACCGCCCTCGCCGCAACCGAAGCACTTATAAATATTCCGCGCCGGATTGACGTTAAACGACGGCGTTTTTTCGTTGTGGAACGGACACAATCCCTGCAAATTCGCCCCCCGGCGTTTGAGCGTCACAAAGTCGCCGACGATGTCTTCTACGCGGGCGGTGTCGATGATTTGTTGTTTTGATTTTTCTGAAATCATGGGTTGGTTGATGGTTGATGGACAGGTTGGAGAAGTTTTCTCAACTATTATTTTTTTCGGTCGTGTATATTAACGCTTAAAGAATGTTGCCGGTACATTTTACGTTAACGTATAGTGCTTGTAGGCTCACCGACAAATTTCTGTATTTGCGAAGTATGTAAGTAGGTGACAACATTTATTTCGGTAATTTAAAAACATCTTTTTCCGCCTATTTCCTCCAAAAAATAAGTCCGTAGCTACGGCTATGCACTGATTTTTTGAAGAAAATATATAAAAAAATCTTGTCCTTAAATTTACCGAAATAAATACCGTCACCTACTTAAATTACAATATTTCCCCGGTTCCCCACGTTTTTTCACACATTAATCATCATATCACCTTATGAAAAAAATGCTGAATAACAACTACACAAACTTTTTTCAAAAAAAATAAAAAAGAAATGACGGTCGTTTAATCATTGTAAGCAGTTGAAAATAAAGGCTTTAAACATTTGTTTTTAACAAAATAGAGAATCCTTAAAACTCCTTTAACAAATAAAAATGTGCAGAATCAAAAAATGCCGCGTCATAAAGGCGAATTAACGAAGTACACACAGCGAATTTTCGCAAACGGTTTTTACGGTTGCTTAAAGTAAACAAATAATCAGCCGCGAACTTACGCAATGTTTTGAAAATGAGTTATTAAACGACTAAACCCATAAACACTCTTCAATTCCTTCCTTTTTTGCAAGACAAAAATACTCGGCTGAAATTATAATCCGCAGTCGAAACCGACATTTTAAACAAGGCTGAAACACGAAAAAATACACACGTTCGCACAAAGGTACGAACGGTGACTCCGCGCCCGAAGGCAGGAGAAAAAATTTAGAAATTGGGTGTTCTCATAGTGTGTGCTAATACTGTCCCGCTTTTAGGCGGGACAGCTTTTTACCTCTTCGAGAATCTGTATGATATACACTCTCGTCGAAATGACGGCGGGAATTTTTAAGAATAATTGGGTGTTCTCATAGTGTGTGCTAATACTGTCCCGCCTGCGGGCGGGACAGGTTTTTTCACGCCGACATCATGCAAGACATCTTCTTTTACGGGAATAAAAATCAGAATTTTGCGTCGGTAGAGGGCGCATAATTCCACGAATAATTGGGTGTTCTCATAGTGTGTGGTACCGCCTCCCGGCTTCGGTCGGGAGGTGATTTTTTCAAACCGTACAGAGATTTAACCTTTTTAAAGTCAACGATATATATATTTGCAACATACTCATTTGAAGCTACTCTCATTAAATACGAAAGCTACACAAACTCCTCCCCGAAAATCACACGTCGCCGTCAACGTACCCGTCGATGCAAGAAAACCGAAGCGAGACGGCTTCCCCCTTCGGAAACACTTTTGGGTGTTCTCATAGTGTGTGGTCTGTCTCCCGGCTTCGGTCGGGAGGCAGCTTTTTTAAGACGGTGGACGGTAGATTGGTGGACGGTGGACGGGGTGAAAATTATTTTAACAATAAAATTACATTATTTCGATTTCTTTTTTAATCCAATAAAAGGCAAAAAACAAACCTTTTAAAGCGGAGACGATTAAACGGTTTCAAAAGATAACGTTCGGCGCATAGCCGCCGTCCACCGTAAACCGTCCCATCGTCTACCGTACTAAAATCCCTTCGCACGGTTCGCGGAAAAACTCCTCCCGTTCCAAAAACTGAAACACTACTCTCAGAAAAGTCAGGCAGTTCCTATTGCGGAATTGCTTGGCTTTTTTTTTGCTTGGGATTTGCACTTACTTCTTTTTAAATTTTAGCAGGTCGATTAAAATCGACGCTGCGGGGTGAGACAGACATTTTTCAAGACAAATTAACTTTCAAAAAGTATCTGCGTTTATTTGAAAAAACAAAGCACCTTATTTGAATAACAAGCTATGAAAATACCGAAAGATTACCTTGTCGAAAACACCACACCCGAGTCTCTGAAACGCGGGCGCGAGATTTTTTACCGACAATTTATTCGACCGTTGAAAACCAAAACGGGTTACAATTTAATCGTACACGGCACCGGAGATTATGAGGTCGATATTCGCTTTGCAGACGGAAAGGCGGTGACGGAGTGCAGTTGTCCGTACAGCGGCGAGGGTAAATGCAAACACATTGTCGCCGTCGTTTTAGCGATACAAGACGGGCAGGTGGACAGAAATCCGAGCGGATTTAAAACGGGTTTGTCGGATTTAGAACGCAGCAACGACGCTGATTTTTTGGTAAAATATTACGATACCGCGCCGCAGCGTGCGAAGGAAGAATTTGAGCGCGCAGATTTGGTGACCAATCAATCGTTGCGGATGCGATTTTTGCAGTTTGTGCGGAAATCAGGGTAGAGGGAAATTCTTAAAAATAAATCTCCTGTGCCGTGCGATATGTATTGGCGTGTGCTTCGATAATGTCGCTGATGCGCTCGGAATAGCCGCCGCCCATACTCACCGCGACGGGCACGTTATTTTTTTTGCAAAGCGAAAAAACGAAGCGGTCGCGCTCCTTGCAGCCGGCTCGGGTCATTGCCAGTCGCCCTAATTTATCGGTCGCCAGCACATCTACACCCGACAGAAAAAACGCCAAATCAGGCTGTACCTCATCAAACAGGCGCGGAAGGGTGTCGTATAAAATACGCAGATATTCCGCATCTTCCGTTTTATCGGGCAGCCCGATGTCGAAGTCGCTTTGCTCTTTTCTGCCCGGATAATTTTTTGCGCCGTGCATCGAAAAAGTAAAAACGCGCGGCTCATGCCGAAAAATTTGCGCCGTGCCGTTGCCCTGATGCACGTCGAGGTCGATGACCAATATTTTTTTACTGATGCCCGCGTGCAGCGCATTGTTAGCGGCGATGCCGATGTCATTTAAGACGCAAAAACCTTCCCCTTTATAAGTAAACGAATGGTGCGTGCCGCCGGCAATGTTCATGGCTACGCCGTGCTTTTGTGCGTAGCCCACACAGTCCCAAGTGCCGTGTGCGATGTGCCTTCCGCGGGTTATCAGTTTCTCGCTCATGGGAAAACCGATGGCGCGTATTTCTTTGCGGGTCAGCGTTTGATTTTTCAGTTTCAGCCAATATTCTTCGTCGTGTGTACGCAAAATTTCTTCCTCGGAAAGCATGGCAGGATGAAAAAAATTGGCTTCCGTTATCGTGCCTTCGTACAGCAGTTGCTCGGGTATCAATTCGTATTTATCCATCGGGAAGCGATGTCCGGCAGGGATTTCGTATTTATAGACGGGAGAAAAAGCGATCTTCAGCAAGTTTGGTACGGTTGACGGTGGACGATTGACGGTGCGGGAGACCGCTTTACTTCGTCGAAAACAACAATCTGCGGGTTAAGGTTCATGGTTTTTAGGGTCTGCCGTGAAAATGAAATAAACCGCCGCTGACCGGTAAATTCTTGCTGTCTAAAACGCATTTTTTCGTTTATTTTTAGGAAATTTGCGGCAGATTTTTCGCTAAAAAATAAACTACACTACATCTGAATCAGTCCTCACGCATGAATAATTTATCCGATTTACAGCAATTACTTTCCGTCCCCAAAGACATCGTTATCACTACCCACCGCAATCCCGACGGTGATGCCATCGGCTCCACGCTTGCCTTGTCGCACTATCTGCGTACCCACGGTCATACCACGCACATGATGGCACCTTCCGAATATCCCGATTTTTTGGAATGGATGCCGGGCGCGGAAGAGTTTCTTATCCACGACATCGAACCCGAAGAGTGCGACCGTCTGATACAGCGCGCGGACATGATTTTTTGCCTTGATTTTAATTCTTTGGAGCGCATCGACAAAATGGGCGAGGCGATTGCCGCAACCGACTCTACCCGCGTGATGATTGACCACCACCTGTACCCGGATGAGTTTTGCGACTTTATGATGTCCGATATTTCCGCGTCTTCGACTTGTGAAATGGTCTTCGATTTTATCGGCATGATGCAGGATAAAGACCGCATCGACAAGACCATCGCCGAGGCTATGCTGACCGGCATTTTGACCGATACGGGTTCTTTCAAATACGCGACTTCGCCTAAGTTATTCCGCATTGTTGCCGAGCTGACCGAAGCCGGCGCGGATGATTATAAGTTGCAGGATTTAATATTTAATGCGCTGTCAGAGAAGAGTTTACGTCTCTTGGGTCACTGCCTTGCCAATCGCATGGAAATTCTGCCCGAATACAAAACCGGCATTATTTGGCTGACCAAAGAAGACTATGAAGATTTCGACATCAAGCGCGGCGAGACCGAAGGTATTGTGAATTATTTGCTGAAAATGAAAGGCATCAAAGTCGCGGCTTTTATTCACGAGCAGCCGAAAATTACTAAAATGTCTCTGCGCTCCAAAGGCGATTTTTCGGTACAGGAAATTGCTTCCAAACACTTTCGCGGCGGCGGTCACAAAAATGCCTCGGGCGGCGCATCCTTTATCGGTTTGGGGAATACCATTCGCAAATTTAAAAATCTGCTGCCGGAATATGCGGAGCAACTCGCTGAGCTATAGTTGATAGATGATGGTTGGTAGTTGATGGACGGATTGTGGTTTTTTGCGTAAGTATGTTGTAATTCTATGATTGCAAATTTTTTATTTATTTAATTTCAAAATTTTCTGTAAAAAAGAATAAAATTCTCTAAATTACCAACAACCAACAACCGGCAACCGTCAACTATTAGTCATCCTCCGGATACTCAATCCGGACATGATTCATACTGCGCAGCAATTTTTTGAAAACCGCCCGCGCCGCATCCATTTCTCCGAAAGTTAGTTCCGAATAAAAGAATTGTCTTGCTTCCGTTTTTTGCTGAATAATTTTATCTACCAATTCGTCGATGTCTTTGCCCGTCGGATTTTGCAGACTTTTCGCGCTTGCCTCCAGGCTGTCCGCCAGCATCAGAATCGTTTCTTCTTTACTGACCGGCAGCGGACCGGGGTAGCGAAACGCCTCCTCGTCGATCGACTCGTCGGGATGATTTTTTAGATATTGTCGGTAAAAATATTCCGCACGGGTCGTGCCGTGGTGGGTCGTGATAAAACGCGATAAAATTTTCGGCAGACCCGCTTTTTTTGCCATTGCCAGTCCCTCCGCCACGTGCCCGATAATGATGCGTGCACTTTCTTCTTCATCCAGTTCGGAATGCGGATTATAGCCGCCTTGATTTTCAATGAAGAAGCGAGCGTTGGGTATTTTGCCGATGTCGTGATAGAGGGCAGCGGTTTTAACGAGGATTTCGTCCGCCCCGATTTCGGCGGCAACGGCGGCACCGAGATTACCGACTTGGATGGAATGCTGCAAGGTGCCGGGGGCTTCGGTCGCCAGACGTTTGAGCAGCGGGCGGTGCATATCGGCGAGTTCGGTGAGAGCGGCAACGGAGGTAAAGCCGAATATTCTTTCTGACAACGGAATGAGCGGAAAGGCCAATAAGGTCAGGAAAACGTTGAAAAACAAACTCGTGATGACCGTATAATCCATATCGGCGAAGGAATAACCCGCGATAATCGACAGCCCGACCCAACCCAAAGCGTAGGTCAGAAAAATAAAAATCATGGAGAAAAAATAGCCGCTCCAGTTGCGCACATTAGCGTCGCTCATGACGGCGACGATGCCCGCTAAAATTTGCAGAAAGGCAAATTCATAGCCTTCGCTGCACAAAATACTTGCAATTAAAATCAAAACCACATGCGTAAAAAACGCCAGTCGGTCGTTGATAAAAGTCTTGATTAAAATCGGCACGAGGCTGAAAGGAATAACCCAAACGCTGATGTCCGCTAAGTTTTCGGCGGCATAAACCAGCCAACCAAACACCACAAACCAGATAAAAACGAAGAGCAGCGTGCTGAAATCCGCGAAGACTTCGGGGAGGTAAAAGCGGATAAAGAACATGAAAATAACCAAACTCAAAGAGGTCAGCAGCAGATAGCCGAAAAAGACCGCCAAGCCGTCTTTTTCACGCGATACATTTTCCTCGTATTCGGCTTGCAGGGAAAGCAAGGTGCGGTAGATTTCGTCGGTTACGATGCCGTTTTCTAAGATAATCTGGTCGCCTTTACTGACCTTGCCGCGCACCTCGGAGACCGATTCCAGTAAATCTTCTTTGAATAATTCGGTCAGTGTGTCGCTGTATAAGAGGTTGGAAGTCAGAGAATTGCGCAGCGGGTAGAAAAGAAAATCGGGGTCGCGCAGGTCGGTCAGCGGCAACGAGTCCTGAATGAAATCTTCGACTTCGGAGAGTGTATTGACATTGCCGACGGTTTGTTGTCGGGTAGCCGCGCCGCGCACGATATTGATGACGAAATCGGATTTTTGCTCGGTAATCGCGTCGTCATCCGATAAAATACCCGTACGAAATTGTCGGTTTAAAAAGCCCTCACCGTAGTCGAGGTATCGCTGTTTGCGCCGCAGCACGTCGGTAAATTGATTGCCGCTGATGTCGGAAAACGCCCGCTCGAATTCTTCCGTGAAGCGATTGATTTGTCGCACACCGATTTCCGTATCGACGATGTAATACGGAGAAAAATTTTCCAATAATTTCTCTTTTTCTTTCTCCAGTTCTTCGGGATATTTACGCACCGGAAAGTCAAAAGGAGCGATTAAATCGTCATTGTGCCAGGTTTGTCCGAGTTCAAATTCGGCATTAAAACGTGCATTATCGGGAAAAAGAAAACTCAGAAACAATATAACCGCCGCGACAATGAAGTACTTAAATACATCGAGCGGACGAAATTTTACGGCGGCATCTTTTAAATCGGGCATAGGCTGAATGTTATGATTTGGGCGCAAAAATAACATTCTTAGGCTTTGTCGAACACTTTAATCATGTTTAAAAGTTTAGGCGTTTAATCGTTTAGTACCGATGCCTGTTTTCTAAGATTTTTGGTTATCTCTGTTCAGGAATACGGATGATTATTCTTTTGGCGAAAGTATGCGCGCTAAACGCCTAAACCCACTAAACTTTTAAACGAACAAATAAACCCGCCTCACGATTTCACCAAACGCAGCGTCCGATTTCTTTTGCCTGCGCACACAATCGTCACAAAATAAATGCCCGCTTTTTTATCGCTCAAGTCAAAGCGACGCACCAAATCACCCGCCGGCAGCACTTCCCGCATAATTTCGTGACCCAAGATATTCGTCAAAACCATGGTCTGATTTTGCGTGCCGACCCGCAGCAGATTTACCGAAAATTCGGATGTAAACGGATTCGGATAGACGGAGAAAGCCGTGCTGTTTTGCGGCAAAAGTTTGGCTTCCGTGACTTCCGAGCGTAGCATATTACCCGCCGCGTCGATGTAGCGGATGCGGAAAAAGTGCGTTCCCAAAGCCATATTTTCGCACAAATTAAAATACTCGTGGGTCGCCTCCGTGCCGTTACCCGGCAGCAAACCACTTGCGTCGGTGTAGTTTTCACCGTCCAAACTGTGTTCGACAATGAAAAAACCGTTGTTCGTTTCGCCCTCGGTCATCCAGTGCAATTCAACGGATTGCGCTGCTAAATCCACTGTATTTTCGGTTATTAAAAAAACGAAACCCGAACCGGTCAGACAACCGATTTCAGCAACCGTAAAAGTTGCCGCAATTTCGCAACCGTTGGCGTCACGCGCCGTGATTTCGTAATTGCCGGGTGATAAATCCGTGACTTCATTTTCGGTCTGCGTACCGTCGAGAAAGAAAACGTAAGGAGCTGAACCGCCCGCCGGTGTCACCGTCAACGAGCCGTTTTCCAAATTACAATCCGCATCCGTCACCGTCAGCGACTCAAAAAAGAACTCGGTCGGCTCGGGGAAAGTCGCCACGAATATCTCACTACAGCCCAAAGAGTCCGTTACGTTGAGCAAATATTCTCCGGGCGGCAGGCTGTCGATGGTCGGGGTCGTCGCGCCGTTCGACCATTGATAGGTGTATGGCTCTACGCCGCCCGCTACCGTGACCGTGACCGTGGCGTCGTCCGCCCCGGCACAGGTAATGCCCTGAAAATCACCGGGATTTTCGTCGGCATCGATGACAATCGGTTCGGGAATGAAAATCTCGAATATTTGGGAGACAGCCGTGCAGCCGTTGCTGTCTGTGATGGTCAGTCGATAATCACCGTTTTCCGTAAAAGTACGGTCGAAATCCGTTGCGCCGTCAGACCATAAAAAAGTGTATTCGCCCGTGCCGCCCGATAAACTGAAGAAGTTGACGGCAGCGGTATCTTCGCCGCATTCCGCGTCCAGGATTTCGGCGAAGTAGTTAATCGCCGTTGGCTGACCGATAAGAAATTCGACCGCATCGCTGCAACCCGCCGCATCCGTCACCAACAACTGGTAAAAACCTGCGCTTAAAGTCAGCGGCAAATCTGTCATGATTTCTCCGTTCAGATTATAGGCAAAAGGCGGGGTGCCGCCCTGAAAACTCATCATCACCGAGCCTTCGCCGCCGTTACAATCTGCCGTTTCGGTAGCAATCATGACCGAAAATTCTTCTCCGCCGGTGACTGTGTAAGTTTCGGTCAGGGTACAATTTTCAGCATCTGTTACGGTCACGGAATAGCTGCCCGCCGCGAGGTTTTCGCCGTTGCCGGCATTCCATTCGATATTATAGCCGTCGTCGGGGAAGGGTGTGCCGCCTACGATTTCTAAGTCTATGCTGCCGTTATTCTGACCGCAATTTGCATTGTTTACTGTTTCGGTAATCAACAAAGTCGCCGGTTGGGAAACAGTAAAATTTACGACCGCGCTGCATCCGTTCGCATCCGTTGCCGTGAGTTCGTAATCGCCGGCTGCGAGTGCGTTTAAAGGAGCATTTTCCGTGCCGTTGAGCATAAAAACTACCGGCATTTCTGCCCCCGTAACCGCCGGTAAAACCTCTCCGGTGTTTTCTCCGAAACAGGCAACGTCAAAAATTTCGAGGTCTAAATTCAACATGCCTTCCGTGTCGGTCAGCGTAAAAGTTACCGTAGTTACGCAGTTATTTTCGTCTTTGACATTTACCGTATAGCTGCCCGCAGTCAAATTTTCGCGCAGCAAACCCGCATCCGCGTCGTCCGTCCATACTACGGTATAAGTGCCCGTACCGCCGCTCAAAAGCAACTGAATACTGCCGTCGTTGCCCGCGCAACCCGGATTGATTATTTCCGCATCTACAAGCAAAAGGGGCGGTTGCGCAATCGTAATCGGCATTTCTACCGTACAGCCCGCCGCGTCGTTGACGGAGATTAAGTATTCACCCGCCGCTAAATTTGTAAAGTCATCGACTTCCGTGCCGTCGATAAATACCGTGTACGGTTCGGTGCCGTCGGTGATGTCGAGTGCAAAACTTGCGTCCGTGCCGCCGTTGCAGTTCACGTCATTTATGGTGATTGAAAAGTCGAGTTCCCCGTCCGTCGCGGTCAGTGTGAAGTTTTCTTCCGCCGTGCAGCCGTTTGCGTCGGTTGTCGTAACGCTGTACGTTCCCGCCGCTAAATTCAGGCGGTCGCTGTCGGTGCTGCCGTCATTCCACAGCACGGAAATGTTGCCGGCGCCGCCGGTCAGGGTCAATAAAATGCTGCCGTTTGCCGCCGTACAAGTCGGGTCGGTCGTCGTCGCGTTAATCATGATGTCGCTGTCGTTTTCGGCAATCGTAAAGGAGTCGGAAAAAGTACAGCCTTCCGCATCTTCTACCGTAAAATCATACATACCCGGCGGCAAAATATTGACTTCCGCGCCCGGCATTCCGTCGATGCTGAGAGTGAAAGGAGCCGTACCGCCGCTGATGAGAATTTCCGCCCCGCCGTTGTTTGCGCCGCAGTCGGCAGCGGTGACATTTACCTCGGCGGTCAGCGTGTTTTCCGGTTCAAACAAAACTAAAATGCCGAAACCCGTGCAACCCGAGGCATCGGTAATCGTGGCTGCATACACACCCGCCGGCAGGCTGTCACGCACTAATTCCGTGCTGCCGTCCGGGTAGCTGACCGTGTAAGGAGGCGTGCCGCCCGAGGGCGCAAGCGTGATGCTGCCCGGACTTGCGCAGGAAGGTTGCACGATGCTCGCATTGAAGGCAATATTATCGACGCCCGGCAAAATTGTAATGGTTTCAAAATAAGCACAACCGTTCAAATCAGAGATTGAAACGGTGTACTCACCGGGCGGCAGGTTGCTGATTTCCGTGACGGGTACATTATCCAACTTGACGATGAAAGGCGGGGTGCCGTTGAGGATTTCGATGGTCGCGCCGCCGTCGGCACTGCCCGCGCAGCCTTCATTCATAACGGTGATGTTGACTTCCAATTCGGTATCGACTTGGATTAAGACGAAGGACTCGGTGCGGCTGCAGCCGTTCGCATCGGTGACGGTAATCGTGTAGGTGCCGGCGAGTAAATTTTCCCGGTCAGGGTCGGTATTACCGTCCGACCAAAGGTAAGTGAAAGGTTGATTGCCGCCGGTAACGGTGAGGTCGATGCTGCCGTTGGGAGCGTTGCAAAGCGGATTTTCGGTTTCTGCCGTGACTGTCAAATCATTTTCGCCGCCTTCGATGGTAAATGTCTCCGTATCGGTGCAGCCCGCCGCGTCGGTTACTTGCAAAACGTAGTTGCCCGCCGCAAAAACTGTGGGCAGAGTGTCGCTGCTTTCTCCGTTTAAAACGTACATAAAAGGCTCGGTGCCTGCCACAACGGAGACGGTAACGCTGCCGTTAGCGAGCCCGCAGTCTGCAGCGACAATATTGTCGAGGTTGAGTTTGAAAAATTCGCAGTCGTCGGTGTCGCAATCTTCCTGATAAATGACGGTGACAATGTTGCTTTCGCCGAAGGCAAAATCCGTGCAACCCGCGCGGCGGGCGCAGCGGCGATAGTAGGTTGTTTGCTCGATGGGGGCGGGGTCGATTTCGGGGCTGTTGCTGTCGGGTATCGGTTGCCAGGTGACAAACGGATTTGTCGGTTCTTGGGTGGTAAAAATCCATATATATTCCAAATCTCCGCTGCCGCCGGTCGGTAATTCCGTGCTTGTGAGAGGTGCGGGGTCGGGATTTTCGGCGCAGACGGTTTGGTCGGCGGCGATGCTGCCGGGGTCGGTGACATTATCACATTGTGCAAAGAGAGAGCAGGAGAGGAGGAGGCAAAACGCCGTGAGCATGCGGGAGGTAAATTGTCTTTTCATCTTTTGGTGGTGTGTTTGTTTTTGTTTGTACAGGAAAATCTTTTGTTAACCGTGCGGGCGTTTGACAAAAAATAAAGCTATATTTCTCGTGTAATTTTCGGAAGTAAAAAGTTTTTCACGGAAGTGACGGCGCGGCACGACGGGCAGTCGTTGCGCTTTATTCACAAACTTAGTAAATATAATCGGGAGAAAAGAAATATGGAAAGAAAAAGGGGGCATTCGCGAGGGGGAATACCCGAATGGCGTTAAAAAAAGCGGAGTATAAGAGAAATAATTTATCGAATAATAACTTCTTCTACGGCATTTTCACCCAAATGATTGTTTACCCAACCTTTAATGGTTTCGCGTTCATAGTGCAGCTCATTGCGCAGCGGTGCGCTGTCGATGGTGATGTACAGTCGCTTCCCGAAGATTTTGATTTCTTTGGTATAATCGTTAATCGTCGTTCCCATTTTTTCCGCCCACAGTTTGGATATCGCCACTTTATTGATGCCCTTTTTGTGTTTTTTGGAAGAGTCGAGCCAGAGCTTCATGGCGTCCTTGAGGGGCATGTCGTTGTGTTTTTCCATGGTTGAGAATTAGATTTTAGATTTTAGATATTAGACGTTAGATTTTAGATTGCTTTGTGACTTCGGCAGACGTAATTTTGTCTCTTGCTTTAAACCTGTAGAACTTAGAGATAAAAAGCAATAAATATTAGTTTATTACCAAAAAACACTTCGCAATATAACGGATATTGTGAAATTTCAACCGTCAACCGTCAACCGTCAACCGTCAACCGTCAACCGTCAACCGTCAA
>JAHDCG010000193.1:0-1212 GCA_020629965.1 Saprospiraceae bacterium
AAAGACATAGCCTATCACTAAAGCCGATGATACGGTGCGGGCACTGACCGGGCAACTGACAACGGGCAACCGACAACGAAATAGCGGCTCGATTTTTGCTGTAAATACAAGTTGACAAACTGCCTTCCGAGGCGCAAGATAACGATATGCAAAAAACTTACACAACACTAAAAGCTACCGTTTTCATCTTGTTTTTTTGCGTGTGCGGAATGCATGCGCAGCAAGACCCGATGTTTACGCAGTACATGTTTAACTCTCTGACTTTCAATCCGGCTTATGCGGGCAGCAAGAACTATCTGAGTGCCAACGTTTTATACCGGACGCAGTGGGCGGGGTGGAACAATCGCGGTAACGGTCTGAATCCCGAATTAACGACCGGCGGCGCGCCCGTTTCGCAGACCTTTACGTTACACAGTCCCGTCGGCAAACGCGTCGGGGCGGGGTTAAGCATCGTAAATGATAAAATCGGCGCGACCGAAAGCACGGGTATCAACCTTTCCTACGCCTATCGTTTTCCCTTTGCGACGGGCAAGTTAGCTCTCGCGGTGCAGGGCGGCGTCATGAATTTTCGCGGACAATTCAACGACCTCATCGCCCTCAATCCGATAGAAGACGACCCCGCTTTTGCCGACAGTCAAATCAGTCAATGGCGACCGACTTTCGGCGCAGGATTGTACTATAATTCCGAAAAATTTTACATGGGTGTCTCTGTGCCGCGCCTCATCGAGACCCGATTGCGGGAAGAAATACCGGATGCAATCACCCGCGAAACGGCACAAACTTACCAGCACTTTTACTTTACCCTCGGCGGTGCCGTACCGATTAAGGGCAACGAAAATTTCGTTTTCAAACCCTCCGCGCTCATCAAAAGCGTCGGGCTGCTGAGTGAGTTGCAGCGCAGCGGCAGCAGCGTCACGACCATCGGCGCGCCGACGGAATTCGACCTCGACGTGTCGCTTTTTATCCGTCGCACTTTTTGGGTCGGGACTTCTTTTCGCAGCAGTTTCGATATTTTTATCAGTCAGGAAAGTTCTTATGACAGCATGGACGCTTGGGTGGCTTTCTTCCTGAAAAACGGTCTGCGCATCGGTTTCGCCTACGATTTTTCGCTGACGCCGATACAGGATTATTCGGTCGGCTCGTTTGAAATGAGTTTGGGCTACGATTTTAGTTTTACGGATAAGGATAAGATTAATTCGCCGCGTTATTTTT
>JAHDCG010000193.1:1312-5056 GCA_020629965.1 Saprospiraceae bacterium
ATATTCCTCTTTCCCGCATTTTCCCCGTTCATAAATTCTTCCAATAACACACTGATTACCGGAAATTCAATCAGAAAACCGTCGTGGCCGTAGCTGCTGTCGATGAGGCGGAGCTGTGCCTGCGGGATATTTTCGGCGAGAAAATTTTGCTCGGCGGGCGGGAAAAGTTCGTCGGAAGAGATGCTGATGACGAGGGTCGGCGCAGTAATTTTTGCCAGTGCCGCCGCCGCACCGCCGCGCCCGCGCCCGACGTTGTGCGTGTCCATGGACTTGCTGACGGTGTAGTAGGAGAGGGCGGTAAAGCGTTCGCGCAGCTTTTTGCCTTGGTATCTTTGGTAGCTGCTGACTTTGAAGTTGTCGATGCCTTCTTCGGAATTATCGGTCTGTGCGCGGTTGTAAGTCGTATAATTTCGGTAAGACAACATCGCCACGGCGCGGGCGGCTTCCAGTCCTTTTTGTCCCGCCGTTTCGGTTTCCGAGTAGAGGGTCGGGTCGGCTTCGAGTGCCATGCGTTGGGCTTCGTTGTAGGCGATGCCCCAGGCGGAGTGCTTGGCATTGGTAGCCATGACGACGATTTGCTCGGCGAGGTTCGGTTGCATAATTGCCCATTCCAAAATCTGCTGCCCGCCCATCGAGCCGCCGATGAGTAATCTTATCCGGTTGATATTCAGTTGCTTACGCAATATTTCGTGCGCTCTTGCCAAATCGCGGATAGTCAGGACAGGGAAGTCTTTGCCGTACTTCCTGCCCGTAGCGGGATTGATGCTGTGCGGATTGGTGGCGCCGTAGCAACTGCCTTGGCTGTTGGCGCAGATGACGAAATACTTGTCGGTGTCCAGTACTTTGCCCGGGCCGATGAGACCCGACCACCAGTCGGCGGCGTCGGCATTGGCGGTCAGCGCGTGGCAGACCCAAATGACGTTATCACGGCGCAAATTGAGAGTGCCGTAAGTGTGGTAAACAAATTCCAATTCGGGAAGAACGACGCCGCTTTCGGTGAGGAAAGGCGTTTTTGAGACTAAACGGTGCATAAGATTTTCAGAGATTTACCGCAAAAAATCGTGTGATTTGCGGTGAGACTCGTGAGAGTCTCGATTTTATATTTCCGAAATATTTCGGCAGGAATTGGCACCTTGCTCGTATTTCGAGCCGGTTGCCGGAGCTTCGCAGAGCCTGTTCTCTCCGCTCCTCTTTATAAAATCAATCCGACGGCAGGAGTGCCGCTGTTTTGTTAGGACGGGATTGATAGGGGGGGGGACGGTTGACGGTTGACGGTTGACGGTTGATGGGTCAACTCTTAGCTGTCATATTTTAGACCACCCCATTTTTGTACCCTTTCGGTACAAAAGCAAAAGTAAACACTTTAAACTTAAAAATAAAATATCGGCGAAATGTTCATTTTTTTTGGATGTCGGAATGTATTTGTAATTACTTCAATCTCCACATGGCACCGATGGACAGATTGCGGCCGCGTTGTTTGCCGTCTTGATTTGGGTAAACGTCGGTCAGACCTTGTTGCAGACGCGAGAAAATTTGCAGGCGCGGAGTGATTTTGTAGTTTGCGCCGAGTACGGCATTCAGGGAAATCGGCTTCGGCGTGTAAGGACTATCGGAAGCCGCAAATAAAAATCCGTTCGACCCTGTTTCCGCCGATTGCAGAAAATAAGCACCCGACCTTTCCTGCAATAATCCGTAGTCGGCTTTGCGGGTTTTGAACAGCAAGTTTGCCGTCATGCCGAGTGACAAGGAAAAACGCGGGCTGATATTCCAATCCGTTGCAGCGAGCAGTTCAAATTGATGCCAACGTTGATTTTGAAAGAAAACGCTCGGCGTCAGGTCAGCGCCGAAGGCTGCAGACTCATTGGGATTCAAGTCTTCGGACGCGTTAGATATTCGGTCGCTGTTGTCATTGAAAAATATTGCATCGCTCACCAAATAAGGCGTTTTCGTCAAAGAATAAGCTGCACCGCCGCGCAGTCCTATTTTTCCTCCGCCGATATTTTTCACTGCTTCTGCGCCGGCAAAAAATGCACTTGGTGTTTTATCGAAATCGGTGCGCGCGCCGACATTGAGATACAAGGCAAGCGGGTTTTTCTTAACCGGTTCGAGATTGACGGTCGGCTCGGTCGGGTTTGATTCGATTGGTAAAAGAAGCATTTCTCCGGCGGGCAAAAGGGCAACGGGAGTGAGGAATGAGGAGTCCGATTGCAGCGGAAATAAAATTTCTGCGGGCAGCAGCGTCGTTTTGTTTTTGGCTGCAGCAGCGGGAAGGTCGGTCTCGTTTTGATTAATTACTTTTTTATCTTGTACTGCTTTCGATGTATTTGAATCAGTATTTCCGTTGTCAATTATTTTTGCTGCGTCGTTATTTGCGGCAGCAATTTTTCCGTTATTTTTACTTGTGAATTTATCAGAATTTCTACTCGTACTTTTCTCCGTTTGCAGAGTTTTACCTGACTGTAAATCAGCAGTTTCGCTCACTTTCATGTCGGAATTTGTTCCCGCTTCATCGTCCCTTGAAACAGGCGCAGACTTAGCATCGACGGGGCTTTCGGAAGCAGCAGAGGTGATACTCGGTTTAACTTCGGTTTTTGCGGAAAGGAAATTTTGTTCCGTTGCGTCGGTCTGCACGGGCTGTCCGAAAAACGCAAAATATCCGACCGCGCACAGCAGCAATGCCGCCCCCGTCAGCCACCAAAACAAGAAGCGTTTTTTCCGTTTCGGCTCGGTCGCAATCGGCGCAGCGGGCATGTTCTCATCCAAGAGCGCGCGCATATTTTCCCACGACCGGTCGGTAAATTCTTTATCGGTAAAATTTTTATCCTGCATATCTTCTCTGCTTTAGTAACTCCTGTAATTTTTTGCGGGCATTAGAAAAATGCCATTTGCTCGTGCCGACGCTGATGCCGAGCAAATCCGAAATTTCGACGTGCGTATAACCTTGAATGGCGTACAAGCAAAAAACTTCTGCGCTGCTCGGCGGCAGTTCTTCGACCATCGCCAAAATATCCTCTTCGTACAAATCACTCAACGCATTCACGGGCGTAGATTGGTCGCGCTCTTCAAAAACCATAAAGTGTAAATGCTTTTTCTCACGTCGATAATGATCGCTCAAAGTATGAAAAACCAAACGTCGCATCCAGCCTTCAAACGATCCCTTAAACCCGAAACTCCCGATTTTTTGATAGACTTTCAGCATCCCTTCATTCACAATCGACGCTGCCGTCTCGCGGTCATTCGCGTAGCGCATTGCCATCCGCATCATCGTCGGAAAGTACTGCCGATACAGCACCTCCTGCCAGTAACGCTCGTTACGCCGGCAACCTTCGATTATGTCTTTTTCGGAATGGTTCATACGTTTAAACGGGTAATAATTTTTTGCGGTTAGTGTCGATTATTCGATAGCGGAGCGCATTTTTGTGTGTTGTTGATTTGTTGAATCGTTGAGTCGTTAAATTGTTGAGTCCGCATAAGTTCTTCGTTAGCTCCCGGAAAGACGTCGCAGTGCAACGTCTCTACGGTACCGGTAACTTTCAAAATTCAGAGTGAAATACAATGTCAAAGGTGTCCCTAAAAAACACAAGACAAGAGACTCTATGAAACAAAAACCGACAACCAAATAAATCCACTCTCTCCAAGCAGTCGTAAATCGTAATTCGTACATCGTAAATCGTTCGCAGTCTCTACTGTACCGTTTTTTTCCAAATTCAAATGAAAACATTATGTCGGTTTTTGCTAAGAGAC
>JAHDCG010000193.1:5156-7739 GCA_020629965.1 Saprospiraceae bacterium
AAACATTATGTCGGTTTTTGCTAAGAGACTCTATGAAACAAAAACCGACAACCAAATAAACCCACTATCTCCAAGTAATCGCAAATCGTAATTCGTACATCGTAAATCGTTCGCAGTCTCTACGGTACCGGTAATTTTCGGTATTTAGGATGACACTCGATATTTTAATTATTTTCAAAAGCAAAACGGGACAAGAAGCTTCAAATAAAGAAAAACAAAACCCAATTCATCCCACTCCCCTCAAGCAATCGTACATCGTAAATCGTAATTCGTACATCGTCAAAGCGTTTTCATCTTCACTCCCTTCCGCGCACTTTTCTGCCAAAACATCAAACCGATACGAAAAACCACGCGGCGGTAATTGACGTCTCTGATTTGTAAATCATTTTCGGTAAATTCTCCCTGCTCTTCAAAATAGGCGTTTTGAATGCGGTAACCGACCTCGATGTTGAGACTCGTGCCGTCTTTAGACGAAGAGCGAAAACCGACGGCGGGCGTAGCAAAAATGCCGCCGCGCGCATTGATAATGTCTTTGTTGTCATTTTTGAAGGCAAAGCCGTAACCAAGTCCCGCATCGAGGTAATACTCGCGGTGCTTGGGCAGCGGATACATGCGATATACGCCGTAAATCGGAAAAATTGTCTCGCCGCGACTGCCGAGATAGCTGTCGATTCCGACTCCGAAACCTAAGCCCACTTTCGGGCTGAGTTGATTTATCGTCACGTTGTGTATGCCCGGTCCGGCACCCGACTCGTCAATCAGACTTTTGCCGTAGGCGACGGAAAAATAGGTGGTATTGCTCCAGCCTTCGACTACGAGGGTTGCGGGATCAACGATTTGGCGCGGTTCGGGTTCGTAGTTGTAAAGTTCGTTGGCGGAGTCTCTGACCCCGCTGCGGGTGCGTTCGATTTCGTCGTAAGTGAAGCGAAATTCGCGATCGCCCGAGGTGATTTCCACGTACTCGTCTTGTTCGATGTCGGTGATTTCTCCTCTGATTATGCTGCCGTCTTTCAGATAAACTTCGTCGTAAGACTCGCCGTTGCTGAGTACCCCTGCTCGGTTTTGTTTGCCTTTATCGCCGTTGTTGACGACTCTTCTGATGTCGCGGGCTTCCAGGGTAATTTCTTCGCCGTCTACTTCCATGAGTATCATTTCGCCGGGAATAAAATTGATAATCGTACCCTTAATGCGCGAGCCGTCTTTGAGAAATACGACATCCGGGCGGCTGTTTTCCGTCGGAGGCGTATCTCTTTCTTCGCTGCGATCCGGGGGCGGTACTTCCGACTGCCGGTCGGTTTCGGGGGTTTTAAATTTTTCCGGTTTTCCGTTATTTATCACGCGGCGTACCTCGTCGGCCTGCACCGTGATTTCCTGCCCTTCGACTTCTATGCGTATCATTTCACCGGGCGTGAAGTCGGTGATTATGCCTTCCAAGCGTGAGCCGTCTTTGAGAAAAACCACATCGGGTTGTCTGTCTTGAGCAAAGGCGAAATTTTGCAGCAGCAGACAAAACAGTAATAAAAACGAAAATTTATTTTTCATAAGTCGATTATTTTTCCGTCTCACAGGGTAAGACAGCGGATAAACGGTAAAGGGTTGGGTTAATTTTGATTTATTTTCAAAAATAATAAAATTTAGCGTACCGCGAAGTATCGGAACCTAAATTGTCTTGTGGTTTTTACGCAAATGAGACCGGTGCATCTTTGGAATTTTGCGCATTTCGCCCTATCATTGCAGCCGATTTTGAGCAAAATCGAAAATGTGCGACAAGTGCGCACAGCAATCGAATTTCGATGCAAAAAAATCTGCATCACACACTATTAAAAAAAGCATTTGAAACTCAGCGCCGTCATACCGACGCTCAACGAAGCGGAAAATATTGAAAGACTGGTCAGGCGTTTGCTCGACTGCGGCAATCCCGATTTTCAAGAGGTCATTGTGGTCGATGCGGGCAGTACGGACGAGACGCGCAGCATTGCGAAGGCAGCGGGGGCACGGGTCATTTTAGCTGAAAACAAAGGTCGCGCCCCGCAAATGAACGAAGGCGCGGCGGCAGCAACGGGCAATATTTTGTACTTCGTGCACGGCGACTCTCTGCCGCCCGAAGATTATTACGAAAATATCAAAACCGCCGTAGCGGCGGGCAGCCAAATCGGCGGTTTTCGTTTTGTTTTTGACAGCGATAAAGCGATTTTTGCTTTCAATAATTACATCACCAAATTCAACAAAATATTCGTGCGCGGCGGCGACCAAACCATGTACGTCACCCGCGAATTATTTGATAAACTCGGCGGCTTCCGCAGTGATTTTAAAATCATGGAAGACTATGATTTTATCGAAAGAGCGCAAAAAGTAACGGATTTTAAAGTCATTCAAAACGATGTTCTCGTCAGCGCGCGTAAGTACGATACCAACAGTTGGGCGCGGGTGCAAATTGCCAACGTCATCGTATTTTCCATGTATCGCTTCGGTGCCTCGCAGGACAGAATGGTGAATACTTATAAGCGGTTGTTGGATTACCGGTGATTCGATGTACGAATTACGATGTACGATTTACGAGGGGCGAACGATGTACGAATTACG
>JAHDCG010000194.1 GCA_020629965.1 Saprospiraceae bacterium
GTGTGTAGCTCATTTGTTTTAAACTACACACTTTTTTCTCTCCGACCTTACGGTCAAAGAGGCAAGTCGACTTAAAAGTTGCCGTTACTAAGCACACGTAACTGCGACCTTCAGGTCGTCGGAAAAAAAAAGTGTGTAGCTCATTAAACTGAACTACACACTTTTTTAATACTAAACGCAGACCAATACCCCCTCTCTACTCTCCACTCGTTACTCTCCGCTATACTCAACGCAAAGCGAAAGCCCCTCGTAAATCGTAAATCGTTCTCTCCTCTCCCCTATTTCAACTCGTCATAAAAATCAATCCCGTATATCACATCGAAAAAACCGCTGTCGATATCCTTCCCTTTCGGCTCAAAAGCACCGCCGAGATACTTCGCCAGATACTGCTCCGTCATCGACCAAAAAGATAGCCACGAGTTTTGCTGACTGAAACTGTGATTTTCTTCGGGGAAAGACACATACAAAACCTCCTTTCCGCCGTCAGCAAGCGCATCCGCGAAGACGTCGGCTTGAGTCTGCGGCACTTTTTCGTCCTGCGAACCGGCGATAAGCATAATCGGCGATTTTACCTTTTCTACGGAATTTATCGGCGAAACTTTCTTCAACAGCGCCTCTCCTTCGGCTGTATTCGAGTCGGCGACACGCTGCATCCAAATATCGTTGTTGGTTTTTCCTTTTACAAATTCCGTCAGGTCGGAAATGCCCGAATGCGAGATATGCACCGCAAAATCACCGGGCGAAAGGGTCGCCAAAGTATTCGCCGCGTAGCCGCCGTAAGAGTGACCCCACACGCCGATTTTCCCCTCGGCGGCGATGTCCTCTTTCTCCGCCCAACGGGCAATATCTTCCAAATCCAAGCGCATTTTGCCGCCCCACTGACCGTCGCCCGCGTCCGTAAACTGCTTACCTAAACCCGTCGAGCCGCGAAACTCGGTGTTGATAACCGCATAACCTCGGTCTGCCAGCAACTGAAAATGACGCGTCAACGCCCAACTGTTCCAATGCTTCACGCCGCTCCAGGGGCCGCCGTGTACGAAAAGAACGGTCGGCAGTGCCTCGTCCGGGCGACCGTCGCCGTTAGCATCCGCGCCGGCGGGCAAATAAACGTGTACGGGCAACTGCATCGCATCGCGGGTGCGCACCGTGAAAGCCGTACGGGTCGCCTGCGGATAGTCATCGAGCGCAGGAATTTCAGAAAACAAACGTGTCGCTTTTTTCTCTTTGCGGTCAAAATAATAATACGCCGCCGGCGCGCCGCTGTACTCGGCAATCAGCCACACCTTACCGTCGTTGCTTTGCTGCAAAATACTCGGACTGCCCGTCATTTCTTTTTCCAAAAACAACATATCCGACTCCGCCGCGCTGTCTAAATATTTGCGACGCGCATCGGCAAACATTCCGCTGATGACGACGGGCTTTCCGTCTTTATCCGTGACGGCAGTTGTCGGCAGCAGGTCGGTCAAGTCGTCTTCCGCTAAAGTTTTTACGGATTTATCACCGGTACTGTAACTTTTCAAAACGGTCTTATCCGTTGCGCTGTTGTCGGTAAAATAAACCGTTTTGCCGTCTTTGCTGACCGAAACGATATTTTGCAGACCGCCGAGATATTTACCGGGGTCGTCGCCGTAGTTGCCGATAGTATCGCCTTTCACCGTCAGCAGATAACCGCCGGCGTCTTTTTCTTTGCGCTTCGCAATGACCTGAAAAAATTCATCGAAAAACCAGTCTTCTCCTGCGAGCCGGATGCCGACTTTGCGATTGCTGCCGCCGCTCACGTCGATGAGCCACACACCTTTATTTGCGATATCTTTGGTGTCGATATGCACGGCGACTTTGGCGTTCAGCTTTTGCGAATGCGCCAAAATGTCGATTTTTTGCGCCGCGAAAGGCGTGATGTCTTTGGCCGTGCTGCCGTTGGAAAAGTAAAGTTTTGCGCTGTTTCCTTTTTGCGCTACGGCAATCACGCCGCCGTTGTGAGTCGGCGCGTAATGCTGTATTTTTTCGGGAAAGGTGATAAATCTTTCGAAAGAATTGACGCCCGGCTGTCGGTAAAACAGCGTGTCACCGTTCGTTTTTTGAAAGTAAACGGTCTTGCCGTTCGGGGCGAGTTGCACGTTTTTAATCTGTGCGTCCTGCATTAAAATTTTACGCGGAATGAAGGTGCGGTCTGCATCTTGGGCGCAAGCAAAACTGAAACTTACGCAGAGTAAGAAAAGAAAAGAAAAATATTTCATGTTCATCGGAATTGGTTGAAAACGAGAAATCAACTGTTGAATCGTTGAGGTGTTGAATCGTTGAGAATTAACCAAAAGCCTTCGATTACAACAAGAAATGCACTCAACGATTCAACGATTCAACAACTCAACAAAATTGTAAATCACAAATACTGCCGGATAACGCTGTACCGGCGGATTTTGGTGCAAAGAAACGTTAATTTATGAGAAAAGGAAAGACCGAATACGAGGCGAGAAATGTCAGAAAATGCGGAATTTTCAGAATTTTTATTTTAGAGCAAAAAAAAAGCCTTCGGAACATATAAATGTCCCGAAAGGCTGAAATCACCCGACTGTTATGAAAACTTCTTTGGATTGTGATTAGTGTCAATACGATTACTGTTTGGCAAATATAATACCGTTTGTACCATATTTCCTATTTTTTTTCAAAAAAACTATGTCACAAACTGCATTTTTTTATCTTTTTTAAATTTGAGAAACAATGAATACAGATATTTTCGACCGACAATTTACAATATTTCTCTACCTATAAAATAAAATTTTTCTGTGTATTCATTTAATTTACAACGGGTTGCAAAATATTTTAGCGATTTGAAAAAAATTACGCCCGTTTTATTCGTAGATTTAGACTTCCTAAAACACCCCTTTCCTTTCTTTGCCCAATTTGCTGAAAAACCTGTCAGCGTCCTTGCCCCCGTTCAAAAAAGATTACCGTTTCAAAATAAAAACCCCTATTTTCACGCCTTCTTTTTCCATCACAAAAAAAAATCTGTGAACATGCGGACTTCCTTCAAATTTTCCCTGCTTCTATTCAGTCTGACCCTCTTGCTTTTCGGCTGCCGCAGTGAACCCGACACCGACACCCAAACCCAAACCGCCTTCAAACACGCGGGCAGCAAGACGGTTTACATGAGTCTGCCGACCCAAATCAAGACGCTGAACCCCGTCCTGCACAGTACCCCCTACGCCGAAATCGTGTACGGTACGGCCGTGCAGCAAGTGATGACCTACGATGCAAAAGCGGGAAAAATCCTGCCCGTCTTGGCGAAAGCCGGACCGGTGACGGAAGACATTACGGAAGGCCCTTACGCCGGCGGCGCACAATATACCTACGAGATTAAAGACGAAGCCGTTTGGGCAGACGGCAGCCCGGTCACGGGCGCGGACGTTGCTTTTTCCGTTAAAACGGTTTTTGCGCCGAAGGTAGCGGCACCGGTTTTTCCGTCCTATTACGGTGAGTTTACCGAAATAAAATTATACCCCGAAAATCCGAAGAAGTTTACCATCATTTTGGCTGAAAAGTACATGCTCGGCGAGGAACTTTCCGGCTACATCAATGTGCTGCCGGAGTATATATTTGACAAAGATAAAGTGCTGCGCAAATACACTTTGGCGGATTTGAAAGACAAGGAAAAATCGGAAACGTTGGCAAATAACGACCCGGCATTGGTTGCTTACGCCGAGCGTTTTTCCTCGCCCGAGTTTAGCCGCGAGACGCTGACGGGCAGCGGTGCTTACGAATTCGTCGAGTGGGAGACGGGGCAGCGCATCGTCATGGCGCGTAAAAAAGACTGGTGGGGCGACAAGTACAAAGGGCAGAATAAATTTATGACCGCCAACCCGGATACTATCTTTTTCCGCATCATTACCGACCAAACAGCGATGGCGGCGGCGGTCAAAAACGAAGATGTCGATGTGGCATTCGGATTGAACACGCAGGATTTTTTGGAGATGAAAGAAAGCGAACGGTTGCAGGAGTTGTATAATTTTTACAGCCCGCCGGCTTACACCTATTACTTTACTTACTTCAACACCAAAAGTCCGATTTTAAAAGACAAGCGGGTACGCCGTGCGTTGGCGCATTTGGTTGACCAGGATGCGGTAACAGATAATCTCTTCGACGGTATGGCAACGAAGCGGACGGGTCCGATTTCCGACAAAAAATCATACTATAACGAAGACTTAAAACCGATTGCCTACAACCCCGAAAAAGCTAAGGAATTATTGACCGAAGCCGGCTGGACAGACTCTGATAATGACGGGATACTCGACAAAACTATTGACGGCAAAAAGTCGGATTTGACTTTGAACTATGTGAGTTCCGAAACCAAATTCGCCAAGGGTCTGGCGGCGTATTACGAAGAAAACTTTAAGCAAGCGGGCATAAAACTCGATATAGAAATCTTGGAATTTCAGGCGACACGTCAGCGACAAAGTAAACGAGAGTTCGATTTGGCAAGCGGCGCCCTCGGAGGTTCGCCTTTATCCGAGGATTTTTTCCAAATCTATCATACTTCCGTCGATACCCCGGCGGGTATGAACCGGTCGGGTTTTGGTAATGCGGAAAGCGATGCTTTAATTGAAAAAATTCGTAAAACCCTGACAGCCGAAGACCGCGCTCCTTTGTATAAAAAATTTCAGGAAATTATGTACGAAGAGCAACCGAAACTTTTTCTGCTTTCCCCTAACGAGCGCATTGTTATCAGCAAACGATTAAAGGGTTTTGCGTCGGGTTTTAAACCTTATGTACACGTGCCGTCGTTAGAATTTGCGGAAGAATGAAGGAAGAGACTTTAGATTTTAGACGTTAGATTTTAGATTTGCTCAAATACCTTTTCAAACGCATCCTCTTTTTCATCCCTACCCTGTTGCTCATCAGCTTGATAGCCTTCGGGCTGAGTCGTGTGCCCGCCGGCGACCCGGTGTACAACTGCTACGACCCCACGGGCGACATCGACAGCCAATACAGCTACGAGTATGCGGCGCGAACCTACGCAGAGCGGGCGCGAACTTTGGGGACGGATTTGCCGCCCTTTTACTTTGCGCTGACGGCAGCGGCTTATCCCGATACGCTGTACAAATTCATCCAAAAAGACCACCGCGAGACGATTGAAAACCTGATTGCCCGCTACGGAAATGCGGATGAAGTGATTGCTTATTTCGAGCAAATTCGCGTCACGGAATACGCCCTTTTGAACGCCGAAAAGGCGAGCGACGCGGATAATAAAATCAATGCGCTGCGCGAGTTGCGGCAGTTGCCTTTGGCGCGCAATCCGCAGGTCATCGCCGGTCGCTTGGCGGATTTGACCGCCGCCGTTCGGGCAGACTCGCTGCTGACCCTGCGGGCGGGCGCGGCGACTGCGAAATTAAACACGGCTTTTGCAGCGATTGAAAAAAACGCGACACCCGCCAAACTCTGTTCGCCCGCGCTGCATTGGCACGGCTTCGACAATCAATACCACCGGTGGTTTACCGATTTTTTGCGCGGCGATTTCGGGCTGTCGTGTACGGACAAAAGACCCGTAGCGGACAAGATGTCGGAGGCGATTTTTTGGACGCTGCTGCTGAACGTTTGCGCCCTGTTTTTGAGCTATTTAATTGCCGTGCCGCTCGGCGTTTGGTCGGCGGTGCGCCGCAATTCGTTGTTCGATAAAATCACGACCGTCGGGCTGTTTATGCTGCACTCGCTGCCCGTTTTTTGGGTCGGCATTATGGCGTTGATGTTTTTTGCTACGCCGGAATACGGGCTGCAAATTTTCCCCGGCGGCGGTCTGGGCGACTCGGGGGCAGGCACTCCCTTTGCCCTGCGATTTTGGGAGCGGGCGGCGCACTTGACTTTGCCGGTGCTGTGTCTGACCTATCCTTCTTTTGCTTTTCTTTCTCGGCAAATGCGCGGCGCGATGACCGACACGCTGCAAAAAGATTTTATCCGCACGGCACGTGCCAAAGGGCTGACCGAAAAAACGGTGATTTGGCGACACGCTTTCCGCAATTCTCTTTTCCCGATTATCACGCTGTTGGCATCCGTTTTCCCGCGTATGCTGTCGGGCGCACTGGTTTTAGAGATTATTTTCAACATCCCCGGCATGGGTCGTCTGGCGTACAGTGCGATTTTGCAGCAGGATTGGAATGTCGTTTTTACGGTACTGATGCTGGGCGCGGTGCTGACGATGGTCGGTATTTTGGTGGCGGATGTGCTGTACGCGTGGGCGGATGCGCGGGTGCGGGGGTAGGTGCTTACTTTTGTGACACGATAGATATCCCGACTGAAGTACGGGACAGGTGCGGAGGATGCGGATCAAGCGGATTTGGGCGGATTTTTTTTATGAGTGCTTGAAATTATCAGCCTCTCTTCGCTTGAGACGCTTTTTCCCGCGTCTGTACAAAAGCAAGTAATTCTCTCGCTTTACTGCGTAGAGACGTTGCACTGCGACGTCTTTGCCGTGAAAAAATAACCGGTCCCGTCTTCCGAAATTTAATTTTCGTTCTGCACTAAAATCGGTCTGCGAAAAAATACAGGCGCGGTATTCCGTAGAGACGTTGCACTGCGACGTCTGCCCCGGAAAACTTATCGATTTTTATTTTACCCAAAAAAGTTAAAAACCTCTCCAAAAAAACTCCCCCCGTCATTTTTCGTTCTGTCTGCATTCCTTTTCATCACTAATCTAAAACCCGCACCATGAAAAACAGCATGCTTTTTACTTTCTGTATCCTTTTGCTCTCCGCCGCCGCTTCCGCCCAAAATCAATTCGGCAACAGCCTGCAACTTTCATTCAGCGGCGACAGACTCACCCCGCATACAATTACAAGAAATTACGATTTCGTTCCTTTCGGTAACGATATTTCGCCGAAACAAACCGCAGCTCTCGGCGGTCAAATTACCTACACCCACCGCTTAGGCGAGCGTTTTTCTTTCGGTGTCGGTTTACTCGGCGGCATTGACTCGGATTATTTTCTGTTGCAAATCAATGAAGAGTTCGCGCCCGATTTTTTGAACGAAGACTTTTTCGGTAATTTCTTTGAATTTAGTTATGTGTACGGAGGTTTAAACCTGACGGCAGGCTATGACCTTTTTCAATTTAAAAAATCGGCAATAACCCTCAATACGGGTGTTTCCGCTCTCTTCTTTCTCCCCACCGGCCTCATGACAAGCGTTACTTTAGGCGGACTAAATAACGGCTTTACCGTTTTTGCAAACGACCTCACCGCCAACGGCAGCGGCAAATCGCATTATCTCTCGGTTTGGGAATTAAGTTATCGACACCGACTCGGCGAGCGTTTTTTCATCGGCTTGGGTACCAATATAAAATTCACGGTCGCCGGCGGAAACTATGTAGAAGGAACTTACAAAATAGTCGGACAAAACGAAACGCTGACCGGCAGCCTGACCAAAAGATGGATTTCTTCGGGTGTTAATTTGCATGTCGGGTTTGTTTTTGCTAAAAAACAGAACTAAATCTTATTGCTTCTGAACGGAATAAAAAATCCGATTTACCGTGACCTTAAGCCCGGATCTGTCCCGACTTCAGTCGCGGAGAAAGTTCCCCCGATTTGGGCAGGGTTGACTGTTTCTAAAGTCCGGAGCACCGGCGGGCATAAGTCGCTCCCGGCAGGGTTCCCCCATTGGGGGCGGAGGGGGTCTGAGACGCGGTTATTTGCTCACGAAATCCCCCCTAACCCCCAATGGGGGAACACGCTCCGTGC
>JAHDCG010000195.1 GCA_020629965.1 Saprospiraceae bacterium
AGCGTTGAAAATCAGTGGATTAGCTTATCGACTAAAGTTGATGCTACGGTGCGGGAAAATCTAACATCTAACGTCTAAAATCTAAAGTCTCAACCGAAATGAACCTAAGCATAGTCATCCCTTTATACAACGAAGAAGAAAGCCTGCCGGAGCTGGAGGCTTGGATTCGTCGCGTCTGCGAGCGGGAGGGCTACAGCTATGAAATTATCATGACGGACGACGGGAGTACGGATAATTCGTGGCAGGTGGTGAAGCAATTGAGCGCACTCAACCCACACGTAAAAGGCATAAAATTTCGCAGAAATCACGGCAAATCTCCCGCGCTGCAAAAGGCATTCGAGGCGGCTACGGGCGATGTGGTGATTACGATGGACGCTGACTTGCAGGACAGTCCGGACGAGATACCGGAATTGTACCGCATGATAAAAGAGGAGGGCTACGACCTGGTCAGCGGCTGGAAAAAGAAGCGGCACGACCCGTTGAATAAAACGCTGCCGTCGAAGCTGTTTAATAAGGTGGTGTCGCTTGTTTCGCACATCAAGTTGCACGATTTTAACTGCGGACTGAAGGCCTATCGCAATGAAGTCGTGAAGGCCGTTGAATTGTACGGAGATTTGCACCGCTTCATTCCGCTGTTGGCAAAATGGTCGGGATTTAACAAAATCGGCGAAAAAGTCGTGCTGCACCGAGAGCGTAAATACGGCGTTTCTAAGTTCGGTTGGGAGCGACTGATTACGGGTTTTTTGGACTTGCTGAGCATTGTCTTTGTCGGCAGATTCGGGAAACGACCGATGCACTTTTTCGGAACTTTAGGAGTCATCTCGATTGCCGGCGGTATCGTCATTTTGATTTATTTGTCGATTGCCAAGTTGATTTTTGAAGAATACGGTATCGCCGAGCGACCGCTGTTTTTCTTCGGTATTTTGGCCTTGATACTCGGCACGCAGTTATTTGTGACGGGTTTTTTGGCGGAATTAGTAGTCAAAACCGCCCCCGAGCGCAACGTTTACGTTATAGAGGAGCGCATTCGCTTAGCGGAGGGAAAACAGGAACCAAAAGTAAAAATGTGAAAAAAATAGTTTTTCTGACACCGGCTCACCCTTTGCGCGGCGGCATTGCCTCGTCGAGCGAACGCCTGGCGCAAGAACTGCAGGCCGCCGGTCACGAGGTGACGATTTATTCTTTTTCGCTGCAATATCCTTCCGTGCTTTTTCCGGGCAAAACGCAATACTCTTCCGACGCCGCACCCCGGGATTTGACGATTCAAACCAAAATCAACAGCATCAATCCGCTGAATTGGCTGCAAGTCGGTAACGAAATACGCAACCTCAAGCCCGATTTAATTCTCACCCGCTATTGGCTGCCTTTTATGTCGCCGAGTTTGAGTACGATTATTCGCCGGGCAAAAAAGAACGGACACACTAAAGCTATTGCGATTGCCGACAACATTATTCCGCACGAAAGTCGCCTTTTCGACGAAAGTCTGACCCGTTACTTTATCAATTCCGTCGATGCTTTTATCGTGATGTCGCGCTCGGTTGCCGCAGACATTAAGACCTTCACCGACAAAAAACGCACGCGGTACATTCCGCATCCGATTTATGATAATTACGGAGAATTAACGGAAAAAAATATCGCTAAACAAGAACTCGGCTTGGAAGTCGCTACGCAATATGTCCTGTTTTTCGGCTTTATCCGCGATTACAAAGGACTGGATTTATTGCTCCGCGCCTTTGCGCACAAAGACCTGCGCGCGAAAAATATCAAACTGCTCATCGCCGGTGAATATTACAGTAACGAGGCTTATTATCAACAGATAATCAAGCAGTTACGTTTGCAAAGTAAAGTTGTGTTACATACGGAATTTATCCCGCACGACAAGGTGAAATATTACTTCGGTGCGGCGGACATCATTTCGCAGCCCTACAAAACCGCAACGCAAAGCGGCATTTCGCAGTTAGCTTATCATTTTGAAAAACCGATGTTGGTGACAAATGTCGGCGGTCTGCCCGAAATCGTGGAGCACGGCAAGGTCGGCTACGTCGTGCCTCCGAATGAGCAGGAAATCAGCGAGGCATTATTAGACTTTTACGAAAATAAAAGAGAAGAAGAAATGACCGCCGGCGTGCGCGAAAATAAACTTAAATTTTCGTGGGCGAAGATGACGGAGGGGATTGAAGAATTGGAGGGTTTTGTGAGATTGTAAAGGTAAAACAGATGCTTAGATGCCGGTGTCAGACGCTGTTTTTGCTTGAGATACTTTTATTCCTTCAAGTCGAAGCATTTTTGTGATTGAAGCGTCAGACACCTCACGGTTAAAACGCAACCAAAACTATTTTCTCCCGTAAAAATAACGATAACTACCGTTTACCGCCGATATGCGACCGCTTCCTAAAACCGCCTTTTTTTGGCTTTTTGAAGCGAACCTGTCGTCCTATATTTGCATCGTGTAGTTTTCTCATAGTATGTTTAGTGCTCCTTCATCCTTACTTTATTCTCGATTTTTTTCGATGAGTGGTTTTGGTGAAGGGGTATTTTTTTTGGGAGGGGAGAGGGGAGAGGGGAGAGGGGAGAGGTGTAAACACCCTTTCAATGCAAAACCAAATTTAAGTTTTCCAATCCCTCTCGCAAAAACGCGCCGGACAACTGACAACCGGCAACGAACAATTTCACCACTTCTTTCCGCGAAATACGTCCGTTCACCGTTCACCGTCAGAGTGTGAAAAAACCTAAATTATTCCGCCTGAAACGTAATAAATTCAACGATTTTTTTCACGAAAAAAGGAGTTTTTTCACAGACTCCCGTCCACCGTCCACCTTCAACCGTCCACCGTTCCCAGAACCATTCCGTGATGCGGTATATCATCTTCCAAATACTCCTCGCCGACCGGCGTAAAACCCAACTTTCCGTACCATTTTAAAAGGTAGCATTGTGCCGAAATTTTAATCGGCGTGTCTTGCCAAATTTCCCGACAGCGTTCTATGGAAAACTGCATGAGTTGCTTGCCGATGCCCGTGCCGCGCGCCGCTTCCGCATTGACGACGCGACCGATAGAGCAGTATTTTTCGTAAGAAATGCCCGGCGGCACCAAGCGTGTGTAGCAGACAACTTTTTCATCCTGCAAACCCAAAACGTGGTAAGAGTCGTAGTCTTTTCCGTCGCAATCCAAATACGGACAATTTTGCTCGACGACGAAAACTTCCTGCCGCAGGCGCATGGTTTCGTACAGTTGCTGTAAGGTAAATTCGGAAAATTTGATGCAGATAAATTTCATGGGGCAAAGATAGGGCAGCCTTAACTTTATTTGATTGTTGAATCGTTGAAATGTTGAATTGTTGAACTCTCTGAGAATTGCTGTGTCGTTGTAACTATTGCAACGGTTTATTAATTTTGATAGTTTTCTTTTTGAACCTGATTTATACCTGTCCCGACTTCAGTCGCGGATGATTCTTATGATTGGTTATGATTTGGATTTTACTTCGTAAAATCTTTCCAATTCTTAATTGACATAACTGTCAGAAACTAACAAATCTTTGCACTATACGCCCTCAACGATTCAACAACTCAACAATTCAACATAAAAAAACAGGATACTCCCCAAAAGGAAATATCCTGTCTTTTTCAAAAAAGCGAAAGCCGGAATCCGTCCACCGTCCACCAAACAACCGTCCACCGTTTACGAGACATTTCCCACCACAATCATCTCTTCCAAGGTCGGGCTTTCTACCCCGCCTTCATCTTCAATCGTGACCGCAAAAGCCTGTGCTTCGGCGATGTAGGGTACTTGCTGTAACAGGGTATCTGTATTGATTTGTGTGTCAAACACACCCATATCGACCGGTGCGCCGTTGACGATAGCCCACAGTTGGTACTGCTTGCCCGTCGGCGGCTGCGGCAGACTGAGCGGGTCTAAATACGCCGTGCGGTCGTTCGGATTGTAGAAGACCGAGGCGATGTAGGCGTTTTCTTCGTACTTGCCCGTGGCGTTCATTTTGATATTGCTGTAATCGGTGTTGCGGAAAACGGAAAGCGTAGATTCCAAACGCGCGTTTTCGGCTCTTACCTCATCACAATCATTTTGTAAAGTTGCTAACTGCTCCGTTCTTTCCGTTAATTCACCCTCTCTTTCGTTAAGTTCATTGTTATAAAAATATGCACCGACGGCTGAGGCAATGAGCAAACCGGCAAACAGGTAAGACCACCAACTGCCCGAATTAGACGGCGGAACGGGAGCTGCGCCGGGCGTAGTCACACCGTCGGTAGCCGCACCACCGGAGCCGAAGCCCGTTTCGCGCAGAATACCCGCCAGAGTGCCGGGCGGCGGCGGGATGCCGTAAGCAAGGGCGTATTGTTCAAAAGCAATTTCTATGCGACTCAACTCTTGTTGTATCGCGGGGTCTTGAGCGGCACGGGCTACAACTTCCTGCTCTTCGGCGGGCGTGAGTTTGCCGAAAACGTAAAGTTCTAAGATGCCTGATTCTATATATTCGTTAGTTTTCAAGATTTCATAATTTCAATGGTGATTGATTCGGTTTCCGTACAGAAAAAATCGGGGGGCTTAGAAACCGCTTAGGATGAAAAACAAGGGCAGCGTAAATTGCTCGTTCTGCAATAAAGCGCGCAGTGCCTTTAATGCCAATCGGGAGCGAGACTTGACCGTACCTAATGGTATGCCGAGTGCCTTACTTGTTTCGCTTTGAGTGAAATCTTTGAAGTAGAGGTAGTCAATTATTTCGTGATATTTCTCATCCAGTTGTCCTACGACCCGTCGCAATCCGGAGTCGCCGAGGCGCAAGTCCGTGCTGAAGGTTGTATTGTCACTTACGAAGTTTTCCATGCTGTCGGTTTTCGCCGAAGCCTTAAAATTCTTACTGCGCGTCTTATCGATTGCCGTATTTTTGGCAATGCGTGACATCCAAGTGAACAATCTGCCCTTACCTGCATCATAAGTAGCCGATTGCTTCCATATCTTCACGAAGGTATCCTGAAGCACCTCCTGCGCCGTCTCTTCGCGCCTGACTATGCGCAAAACGATGTGGTATAATGCCGCCGAATAATTTTCGTACAGCAATATTAAACCCTTGTCGTTGCGAGACTGCAATAGACTGACGAGTTGCTCTTCTCCTGCTTGCATTGTTGTAGTTGAGTCTGACATATATTACTTACTGTTAGAATTTGTGTCTAATGAAGGATAAAAATTTCTCCCTGCGACGGGACATCAGAACCTCTAATCGAAGTGAAAATGTCGGTGGTTGAGTATTGTATTTGTGACTTTTCGTAATGAAAGGGTAAATTTAGTAAAATCGACGGGATTTAAGTCTTTCACACGAAAAAATCTCCTTTACTTAGCCGCCGCATTGCAACTCAACCGATTAGATTTTGTTTTCTCTCCGACTATATTTCATACAACCAAGTCAAAAGGGAAAGTCTAACGTCTAAAATCTAAAGTCTCAACATGCCCGTCAACCTAAAAATGCTCCGCACCGCCGCGCTCTTTGGTTTTGCTGCCGTCGCTATCGGTGCCTTCGCCGCCCACGGTCTGAAAAATATCCTGCCGCCCGAGCGCATTTCCATCTTCGAGACCGGTGTGCGCTACCATTATTACCATACATTTGCGCTACTGGTTACGGCGTTGCTTTCCGCGCACTTCTCGGGAAGAGCATTGCGTACTGCCTTCATTTGCTTCACCGTCGGCATATTCCTTTTCTCCGGTTCGCTCTATTTGCTCGCGCTGCGCGATGTGTTAGGCATCGCCGGTTGGTGGTTTTTAGGACCGCTGACACCCATTGGCGGAGTGTTTTTTATGGCGGGATGGGGGAGTTTGGTGTTTTTGAAAAAGTGGAGAGTGGAGAGTGAAGAGTGAAGAGTGGAGAGTAGAGAAAGTCAGCGTAAATCTTAAAAAATCATAACAAATCAGCGTAAAAAATCAATCATGTCAACATACAGCGACTACAAAAATCACATGCAAAAACTCGCCGATGTCGAGTACAGCACCGCCGTTCTGCACTGGGATAAAGAAACCCACATGCCCGCAAAAGGCGCGGCATTTCGGGCGCGACAGGTGGCTACTTTAGCCGGCATTGCCCACGATATATTTACGGATAAAAAATTCGGAGAGATTTTGGAAAATTTTTCCGAAAACAAAAATCTGACGGTCGAAGAAGCGCGTAACGTCGAGTTGACGCGCAAAGACTATGCGCGTAGTACCAAGTTCGATTCCGACTTTGTGATGCGTAATTCGCAAGCCGTTTCCGAAGCCTACCAAGCTTGGATTAAAGCACGGGAAGCCAATGACTACGCGATTTACGAGCCGCATTTAGCCAAAATCGTCCGGCTGCGCAAAGAAGCCGCCGAGATTATCGGTTACGAAAAGCATCCTTACGACGCCCTTTTGGACGAGTTTGAACCCGGTTTTACTTCCGCTGAATTGGATACCCTATTTGCCGATGTGCGGGAAAAATTGGTCGCCTTCGCCGCCGAAATTCGGGATAAACCACAGGTCGAAAACAGCTTCCTGCACCAAAATTTTCCGAAAGATAAACAATGGGATTTAGGCTTGGACTTGCTGCGCAAAATGGGTTATGACTTCGACGCCGGGCGACAGGATATTTCTACGCATCCGTTCAGCATCAATTTTTCGCCGCAGGATGTGCGCGTCACGACCCGCATCGACGAAAACGATTTGGCAAATATGGTGTGGTCTTGCATTCACGAAGGCGGACACGCGTTGTACGAACAGGGGCTGCTGCCCGAGCAGTACGGTCTGCCGCTCGGTCGCGCGGTGTCCCTCGGCATTCACGAGTCGCAGTCGCGTTTGTGGGAAAACAATGTGGGGCGCAGTTTGGCATTTTGGCGAGCTAATTATGCTGATTTACAAAAGCGTTTTCCCGAGCAATTAAAAGATGTTTCGTTAGAAGATTTTTGGAAAGGATTTAACCGCATCGCGCCCAATCTCGTGCGCACCGAAGCCGACGAATTACACTACCATTTTCACGTGATGATACGCTACGAAATCGAAAAAGGACTCATCGAAGGCAGCATCGACACCAAAGGTTTGGATAAAGTGTGGAACGACCGCTACCGCGAATACCTCGGCGTAGAAGTACCCGACGACAAGCAGGGCATCTTACAGGACATTCACTGGTCGCACGGCAGCATCGGTTATTTCCCGACGTACAGCCTCGGCAGTTTCTACGCCGCGCAGTTTTTCGCGCAAGCGCAAAAGGACATTCCCGACCTGAAAGCGCAAATCGAAAAAGGAGATACCACAAAATTACTCGCTTGGCTGCGCGAAAATATTCACAAGCACGGTCGCCGCTACGATGCCCGCGAATTGTGCAAACGTGTGACGGGCGAAGAGTTGAATTTCGACTATTTTATGGACTATGCGCGGGAGAAGTACGGGCGGGTGTATGGTTGAAAGGTTAGAAATTGTTTGAGTGGTTAGACTTGTTAGAAATTGTTTGAGTCGTTTGAGTCGTAACGAAAAAGCACAATCGAAACTTAATTCGATTGTGCTTTCGCGTTTTCATTCAGTCGTTAAATCTTCTGATTTTTCGATAAAACAGCATAGAAAAATGTCAAAGGTAACTTAAAAATTTACCGATGCTTTGTATTTTCAACCGTCAACCGTCAACCGTCAACCGTCAACCGTCAACCGTCAACCGT
>JAHDCG010000046.1:0-4439 GCA_020629965.1 Saprospiraceae bacterium
CGTCGATGCACACATCGTCGGGGTCGGTTAAAGTCAAAATCGGGTTAGCATTGACCGTGACGGTCGCGGCATCCGCTGCCGCTTCGCAGGGGCCCGCACCGTCGGGATCGTCGATTGCGGCGGCAATATTGATGATTGTGCCGGCTTCCGCAGCAGTCGGGGTATAGGTAAAGGTGCCCGTGCCGTCGGGCAAAGTCGTTACCGAAAAACCGCTTGCCGTGCCGTTGCTTGTGCTGAGATTTGCCGGACCGTTGCTGACGGAATAATTGAACATTGCCGCGTCCGTACCGCAAACATCGACGTTGGCTTCGGTGATGCTGACGGCGGGCGGGGCAATGCAATTTCCGCAGGCGGAAACAGTGATTTCCAAAGTTTCCGTGTCGTCGCAGGGGGCATTTCCGACGGTGTAACTAAAGGTGTACGTGCCGTTTGCCGCGCCGGTAAAATCTACGGTATTGTCGGCGTTTACGGTTATAGTTTGCGGGGTCGCGCCGACTTGTGCAAACGTGCCGCCGGCGGTCTGTCCGCTGATTTGATTATCTAAATCTACGACTGCGGTTTCGCCCGGTGCACCCGTTGCGCCGGCGGAACAGGCGGTGGTATTGCCGGCGTTGCCGGCTTCGGCTTGCTCATCGACGGTAACTTCTACGGCGGTACGGGTGAAGTTGGTGCAACCCGTACCGGTGTCCGTGATTTCAAAAAAGCGGGCAATCGTTTGGGGGAAAGTTCCGCCTAAAGCAACACCCGTTTGCGTGAAAGTGATGTCGCCCGCGCCGCCGGCTAAATCGTTGCCGCCGGGCAATACCGTTCCGCCGACCGCAACTTCAAATACATCGACCGTCGTGCCGCTGCCGGGGTCGGTAATGACGAAATCCAAGTCGGCGGTCGTCGCACCCGCCGTTACGCAGACGGTCGGATTTATGCCCGCCGCGGCTGCCGTCGGTAAAGGCGAGACGGTAATCGTCGCGCTGCCCGTTGCCGTGCCGGGACACAAATTATCGTCCGCGATGCCCTCCAAATTTACCGTAAAACTCGTACCCGCCTGTGCCGCCGCCGTCGGAATAAACAGCGAACCCGTGCCGCCGACCGTCGTACTTGTCGGAGCGCCGTTTACGCTGTAAGCGACCTCGAAAGGCGCATTGCCCGAAGTGATATTTAAAGGCAACTCCGCTACCTCGCCCGGGCAAACCGTCGCCGTGCCCGACAAAGTCACCGCCGGCTGAGGCGATACCGTCACGACTCCCAAACCCGCAGCAATCGGACAGGTTGAACCCGCTACCGTCACGCTGACGATGCTGTAATCGCCCGTCGCGTCGATACCGGTGAGGTCGATACTCGTGCTGCCCGCGCCGTCGGTCGTGCCGCTGCCGTTGAAAGTGTCCGTGCCGTTGGATATTTGCAAAGTGACATTCGCGCCGGCGGGGGCATTGTCGATTGTCGCGGTCAAGGTCGCGGTATTCGGAGCGCAGACTTCTTGCATGCCCGACAGCACCGCAGTGGGACAAACCACATTTACCTCGAAAATGCCGACGGTGACATCCGCCTCGCTGCAACTGCTGCTGAACGGCGTCGGATTGACCACGCCTTTGATAAATAAAGTGCCGCCGTTGCAAAAACTTTCGTCGAAGCAATTATTCGCGGTCGAAACGGCAGCAGTCGCCCCGCCGGCAACGGCTGTTTGGTCGGGATTCGGTCCGCCGGTCAGCGGCTGATTGGCGGGAGTTACCGCCGACCAAGTGCCGTCGGAGTTGAGTGCTAAAGACTGCCCGTTGCCGGCGGTGCCGGCGTTGGTAATACCTGCACCTGTGATGTCGGAACAGAGATTGACGGTAACGTTTCCGCTTGTGGTCGGTATAACGTGGCTGCAATCAGAGTCGGCGGGATTGTTAATGTCCTGTCCGCCTTCATAAAACATTCCGTCCTGAAAAACACCGTCTGCATCGTAAATTGCAACCTGCTCGCCGCCGTTGGTCAGCGCGCTTTCAAAGTCGATGACATAATAACCGCCGGAGGGAATGGCAGTGTTGGCGGGTACGACTGCGTGTGCGTCTCCGTCCGTCAAGACCCAACCTGAAATGTCGATTGCCGCGCCGGAAGAGTTGAAGAGTTCTATCGACTCATCCCACGGATTATTGCCGTCATTATTTGTCGGGTCGTACAAAACTTCGTTGATGATGATACTGCCGCCGCCCGCGCCGGGTGTGACGACGATGTCGCTTGGATTGTCTAATTGTCCGCCGAAACCGGTGCTCGTCGCGTCGAAAGGGTCGAAACCGGCATCGGTACCGAAGTACCAATCAATTGTACCGCCGTCCGGTAAATTGGCGGAAGCCGCGCCGTCGATTGTCAAATCAAAGCAGTCGTCGGGGCAAATAGTCAGCGCATCCGTGCCGCCGTTTATGGTCGCGCCCTGCGGGTCGGGGCACGGCGGATTTCCGACACAGACCGCGCCGGTTGCCTGTATTTCTCCGCAAGGATTGACGGCGAAAACCGCAAAGTCGGTCGCTGCGCCCGCCGTGCTCGGCAAGACAAATTCACCCGTCATATTGGCGGCGAAAATGCTGCCGTCGTTCACGTTGCGCACTTCGTAAGTGATGTTGGTGCCGGCGGAAATGCCGCTGACGCTGATGTTTCCGGTGGTCGCATCGTCACAAATAATTTCGGGTGTACCTGCTAAAGGCGTGTCGAAATTAAAGCTGATAGTAACCGCTTCGTAGCATTCGTCCGCGCCGTTTTGCGAAATCATATCGTTGCCGTTTTCGGCGGTATTTTGGGAGGTCGTGCCGCAGCAGTTGGGATTAAAAGGAGATTGTGTCCAATCATCCCAAACCAAAGCAATTTCGTCGCCGTCGGCGGGCGTAAAAGTATGCGTCAAAGTCGTCGTGCCGCTACCCGCACCGCTGATACCGCCGTTCCAAAAAGCGGGCGCGGAGCCGTTGAGTGAGAAGTAAGAACCTAAAGTGGTGCGCGTGCCGCTCGTGTTAAAAGGTACGTCTTCGACGTGTTGGTAGTCGTAAATTTCGGCGGTAATCGTCACCGGACCCGTTGCGGTACAAGAACTGATGTCTTGTGCGCCGGCGGCAATCGGTACGCCGTCGAGAAAAAATTGAAAGGGAGTAAAATCATTGGCTTCGCCGGGATTGGGGTGTTCGGTTTGCGTCCACGCGCCGGTGGAGGCTGCGCCCGTGCTGCCGGGGGTGCGTATCATGGAAGAATTGCAGGATTTTTGGGTGGGAGAAGCATCGAAATAAACGCCCGAGTCGATAGCGGGCATGGTGTAGGTTACGCCCGAGTTTGCGCAGACACCGCCGGCTTGCAGGGCGGCGGGCAGTTGTGCCGAGGCTGCGCTGCTGCCGTTGAGCGGCGTGGCATCGCCGAGGGTATAGGCTGCGGGTGCGGCGTAGCCTGCGCCCGAAATAACCGTATTATCGACTCCTACGAAAGTTGCGCCGCCGCCCCATTGTACTGCATCGGCGAGGGTGCCGTCGGGCTGAAAAAGGACGACTTGGTCGCCGTCGGTTTGCGAAGTATTATCTAAAGTCAGACCCGAAGCCGCCCAATCGACGTAAGCGGCGTTGGCGGGGTCGCAAACATCGAAATCGAGGGGTAAATTCGGAAAATCACAGACCGCACAGGTGAGTCCGGTGCCGGGGGAAGGATTGGGATTTGAGCCGGCGTTCATGCCTTCGCCGCAGGCAATTATAAAGGTCTCGCCGACGGGAATAACCGTTCCGGGCGGTAACACGACAATCCATTCGGAGTTGGAAATGACCACGCAGCCGGCGTCGGTCGAGGGCCCGTAATTGATGAGTTCGACTATGGCATCGTTGGCAGCGTCGTTGTTGCCGGAGTCGGGTGAAAGTTCGTTGAGTAAAATTTGGGCATCGAGAGCAAATACGGAGAGAACGCAAAAGAGCAGTAAAGCCCTTTTGAGTGAGGTGAGAGTAGTCATTGTGTTTTTGTTTTTGTGCTTAATTGAAAAATTATGGTTTTTTATCGTGTTTCGGTCGTGCGAATCAGTTGAAGGGAAAATCAAGAGCGTTTAGAAAAGCCGGGAAGGGAGAATATTTTTTGTGACAGGGTAAAGGTAATTTATTTTAGAGAAGAAAAAAATTAAATTTGCGTAAATTTATTACTGAAAGTTAATTTTAGATAATTTCAGATTAGTTTTGATATTTACTTAATTGAAAGACAGCACGATACGAACGGGAGGAGAAGCAGGCTAAAGAAAAATTTTTTGAGCGGCAGTAAGTACAAGACAGTCGAAAAGTGTCCCGCACTCGCAAACGTTTCTGTTTTGTGCGGGACAGGCCGTGAATTCTAAGAAGCGGTCGGCGGCGAGGAGGTTGGGTCGGATGTATGGCGGCGGCATGTTAGTTGTTTTCCGTGATGACAGGTTTGCTCGGTCTCTGTTAATTTTTCCTTTCCAAGTGTCCGAC
>JAHDCG010000046.1:4539-28283 GCA_020629965.1 Saprospiraceae bacterium
CTATTTTTTTTTGATTTTACTGCTGACTCGCTAAATCATCGCTTTTTGCTTCAGTCAAGTGTCGGACACTTTTGGCGCACGGGTATCGGATACTTTGCCGGATTTAAACGCGGGAGAATTAGGCTTTTTATCGGTCATGTGAAGAGGGAGTATCCGATACCTGTTTTGAGATTGTAGCCGTAATTTCTTCTGTAAGGTCAGCTTATCGACTGAAGTCGATGCTACGGTAAGCGTGTGCGGACAGCCGTTTTTATTAAACCACCTTCCCCAAAATCCTCTTTAACCCAAACGCCCCCGCCGCCACAATAACGGTACAAATTATCGCCGCATTTAGATTTCCGTAAATCCAATAGCCCGTCGCAAAAAGAGCGGCATAAACGGTCAGGCAGCCGATGAACATGCCGAGAATTTGCAGGGGTAGATTTTCCGTTTTTTCTACCGTGACGGCATTGTCCATGTTCTTCAAAACGGGTTGCCAACCTGCGCTCGCCGGTTGAATTTTTCGATAAAAATTTTCTAAAATACTGCGGTCGGTCGGCGGCGTAAGGAAGGTGACGAGCAGCCACCCGACGGTTGTGATGAGTACACCCAAGACCAATTGTACGGAGCCGTCGAGCGGCGGGAATCCGAGTTTTACGTGCAGAATTTCAAGATAAACAGCGACCAAAAAACTGATGACCATGCCCGCAATTTCGCTGTATGCATTGATGCGCCACCAAAACCAACGAAGGATAAAAATCGCGCCCGTACCCGCGCCGATTTGCAGTAAAATGTTGAAGGCTTGCAGCGCATTCGACAGGACCAAAGCAAACAGAGCCGCAAAGAGCATAAGAGCGACGGTAGAAATTCTCCCCGCAATAACTGCCTGATTTTCAGTAGCTTGCGGATTAACGAAGCGTTTATAAAAATCGTGAACGACGTAGGAAGAACCCCAATTCAGATGTGTAGAAAGTGTGGACATCACCGCCGCAATTAAGGAAGCAACCACCAAGCCCATTAAGCCGCTCGGCAGCAAAGTCAGCATGGCGGAGTACGCCAAATCATCGCCCAATTTATCGGCGGGCACGTCGGGAAACGCCGCGCTCAAACTCGCCATATCGGGATACACAATCATACTCGCCAGAGCAATTAAAACCCACGGCCAGGGGCGTAAAGCGTAATGCGCTGCGTTGAAAAATAAGGTCGCCGCTACTGCATTTTTTTCGTCTTTTGCCGCCAACATGCGCTGCGCAATGTAGCCGCCGCCGCCCGGCTCCGCCCCGGGATACCAAACCGACCACCACTGCACGGCAAGCGGAATAACGAGCAACGGAATGAGTTGTGAACTGTCCGAGAAATCGGGTAACAATTTCAGACTGCCGCTGACATTTTCGTGCGCCAAAAGATTGTCCAAACCACCGACTTTGGGATTATTGACAACCACAATACAAGCCCAAATCGAGCCGACCATTGCGAGAAAAAACTGTACAAAATCAGTCAATATCACGCCGCGCAAACCGCCCAAAGCCGAGTAAGCCACCGTCACCACGGACACCCACACAATCGTCTCGACGGGCGACAAACCTAAGAGAATGCCCCCGATTTTTATCGCCGCTAAACAGACCGATGCCATTATCATTACATTAAAAAAAACACCGAGGTAAAGCGAGCGAAAAGCGCGTAAAAAGGCAGCCGGCTCGCCGGAATAACGCAACTCGTAAAACTCCAAATCCGTAAGAACTCCCGAGCGTCGCCACAGCCGCGCATAGACGAAAACGGTGAGCATGCCTGTCAGCAAAAAAGCCCACCAGACCCAGTTGCCGGACACGCCGTCTTTGCGCACAATGTCGGTCACGAGGTTGGGCGTGTCCGCGCTGAAGGTCGTAGCAACCATACTTACGCCGAGCAGCCACCACGGCATATTGCGCCCGGAAAGAAAAAACTCGGCGGTATTTTTACCCGCTTTTTTGGCGGCGTACAGACCGATAAGCAGCGAAACAAGGAAAAATGCGGCGATTATTGACCAATCAAAGGCGGTTAAATTCATGTGTAGTTGTTTTTCGTTTTGTTTAAAAATAAAATCTTACGGTTTTACGAAATTGTGTGCGGAGAAATATTAGTTTTGCGGAGCCGAATTACGATGTACGATTTACGATTTACGACTGCTTGAGGGTAGTGATGTTCGGAATTTTAGTTTGCTCGCATTACGGATATTTTGCATACCTTGATTATCTTCCTCAGTGCCAACAAACTTTTTGATAAGTATCACAAAAATTTGTATAACCACTCGCCCCAAGCGATTCGTACATCGTAAATCGTAATTCGTACATCAAATGTACTTTAAAATTCGAGAAAAACAACTATTTCAATCTTAATCATACATGCCACAAACCACATCTCACATCATGATGGTGCGCCCGGCACACTTCGGGTACAATGAACAGACAGCGGAAAGCAATGCTTTTCAGACCAATGACACGACGCTTGCGCAGTCGGAAATCAGCAGAAAAGCCCTCGCGGAATTTGACGGCATGGTCGAAAAATTGCGCAGCGTCGGCGTAAATGTACACGTTATCGAAGACACCGCCGAGCCGAAAAAACCCGATGCGATATTTCCGAATAATTGGGTTTCTTTTCACCAAAACGGCACGGTCATTACCTATCCGATGTACACGCCCAATCGACAGGCGGAGGTGCGGGAGGAAATTATCGAAGGTATCAAGCGGGATTTCGAGATTAAAAAACGCATTAAATTCGACCGATTTTTACAGCAACATCTTTTTTTGGAAGGCACGGGCAGCATGATTTTAGACCGCGAAAATCGCCTCGTCTATGCCTGTGTGAGTGCGCGCACAGAGCCGAATTTACTGCATTTTTTCGCGGAATGGGCGGAGTACGACCCGATACTTTTTTGGGCGGTGGACCGCAACGGCATGGAAATTTACCACACCAACGTGATGATGGCTTTAGGCGAAAATTTTGTGGTGATATGTATGGACTCGATACGAGAGGAGAACGACCGGCTGATGCTGCGGGCAAAATTTGCGGAAACGAAAAAAGAAATTATCGACATCACCCACGAGCAGATGCTGAAATTTGCGGGAAATATGCTGCAAGTCCGCAACGACGCCGGCGAAACTTTTTTGGTGATGAGTCAACAGGCTTTCGACTCTCTGAACGAACGCCAAATTGCTGCCGTTGAAGAACACACCAAAATTTTGCCCGTCCAAATCGACACCATCGAAAACTACGGCGGCGGCTCGGCAAGGTGCATGATGGCGGAGGTGTTTTTACCGCTCAAAGAAGGTTGATTTTGTAAATTGAGCTACAATTACCGGTTTGTCGCGCAACATTAGCGGGAATTGTGCTATTTTGTGTTTTTATTCCGCAACGGCGCACATTTGCCCGAAAAACACCCGAAATTTATGAAAAAAATCTACCTTTTCAGCAGCTTTTTTATTCTGTTTTTTACGCTGCAAAGCGAAGCCCGGCACATTATCGGCGGGGTGATTTCTTACGAATGTATGGGCGACAGTACTTTCTTTTTTACCATGAAAGTGTACCGCGATTGCAGCGACTCACAGGCTGCGCCGTTTGATAATTTCGCGCCCGTTTCCGTTTATCGCGGCAGCGAAGAGGAACCGCTGACGACGTTTTACGTGCCGTTTGTCACCATCACCGACGTCGAGCCGCCGGATGATAATCCTTGCATTATTATTCCGCCGAGTGTGTGTGTGGAAGAAGGCATTTACACTTTTGAATACACCATTCAGCCGTGGGATTCGCCCGAAAATTATACATTTGCTTACCAACGCTGCTGCCGCAATAACAACATCACCAACATCCTCGACCCGCAGGCGACGGGGGCGACTTTTTCGGCGACTTTGTTTCCCGCCGCGCAGACTGAATGTAACAACAGCCCCGTTTTCGATGATTTTCCGCCAACGGTTATTTGTGCGGGCGAACCCTTAGATTTTGACCACGCAGCTACCGATCCCGAAGGCGATTTGATAATTTACGAACTGTGCGCCCCGATAAAAGGCGGCGGGTTAATCGGTACGGGCGGAAATCCGGGCGACCCGAACAGTTGCGGCGGCGTGACTCCCGACCCCGCTTGTCCGCCCTCGGGTTGGGAGCCGGTCGAGTATGAGCCGGGTTATTCCTCCTCAAATCCCATCGGCGGCGACCCGCAGGTGACTATCAATGCGAGCACGGGCGTGATAACGGGTACGCCCGGTTTGGCGGGTCAGTTTGTGGTCGGCGTGTGTGCCTCGGAATTTCGTAACGGGGTGTTAATGAGCGTGTTGCAACGTGAATTTCAGTTTAACGTGACCGTTTGCGAGCAGCTGGTTACGGTAGATTTGCCGGCGCAGGATGTAGAAGCGGGCGAAGATTTTTTCTACGAATTTTGTGATGAAACCGAAATAACTTTTGCCAACAACAGTTACGAAGAAGCCTTTATCGAGGATTATTTTTGGCGTTTTAATTTTAACGGGCAAGATACTTTTTTCAACGAATGGGAACCGACCATCGCCTTTCCGGAAACCGGAAATTATCCCGGCGTCCTCATTCTCAATCCGGGTTCGGATTGCAGCGATACCGCGAATGTGTTTGTGAATATTTTTCCCGATTTGAATGCGGATTTTGCTTTTGATTACGATACCTGCCGCACAGGTCCGGTTTTTTTCTCCGACCAAACCGTTTTTGCAGGCGGGCAAACGGCAGAGTGGGCTTGGGATTTCGGCGACGGTCAAATCTCGGATATCGAAGAGCCGACTATGCAATTTTCCGACTCGGATACTTACCCGGTCAGTCTGCAAATCACGGACGAAAACGGCTGCACGGATGATACGACAATTATGGTGCGCTATTTTCCTGTGCCGAATCTGATTGTCGTACGCCCCTCCGCGGAAATTATTTGCATCGGACAGGAGGTAACTTTTGAAAATCTGTCGGCACTTTTGGACTCGACTTATTCAGTAACTTGGGATTTCGGCGACAACGAAACCGACTCGCTCATCAGCCCGACGCACATTTATAACCAAGCGGGGCTTTTCGATGTCTCGCTCAATATCGTCTCTCCTATCGGCTGTGAAACGGATACTTTATTTGAAGAAATAACCTTGGTCAAAGAAAAACCGCGCGCCGGATTTACTTTTGCCGATAAATTTTACACCAACTTCGAACCCGAAATCAGCCTGCAAGACAGTTCTTTCGCACCGGCATTCTGGCAGTGGTTTGACGACGGTGAAATTTTTTCGTATAACCAAAATCCCGAACACGTCTTCGCCGACACGGGTTGGCATGAGTTGAAATTAGTCGTACACTCCGAAGAGGGCTGCACCGATACCCTCGTCAAGCCCGTCGATGTCATTCCGGAAGTCACTTATTACCTGCCCAACGCCTTCACCCCGAATTGGGACACCAATAACGACCTGTACGGCGGCAAGGGTTTTCTGCGCGGTGCCTCCGAATTTCGGATGGACATTTGGAACCGCTACGGGGAGGTCGTTTTCACCTCCGACGACCCCGACGCCCGCTGGAACGGTCGGAAAAACAATAACGGCGACCTCGCTCCCAACGGTGCTTACGTTTGTCACGTCTCCTTTACCGGTCCGCGCGGCGAGCCGTTTGAGTTTAAGACTTTTATCGAATTGGTGAGATAGTTTTTTGTTGTTTAGGCGTTTAATCGTTTAGGCGTTTAGTTGCATCAGGTAATTCTAAACGATTGATTCCGATAGCTACCGGAACTAAACTTTTAAACAACAAAGATTAGTTCAAATTTTTGTTACCCGATAATAACCGACGTGATTTACTCACTCAACCGCTTCCGAATGCGACTCAAAGAAACGGGCGTGATGCCCAAAAAAGTAGCCAACACGTGCTGCGGTACACGCTGCAACAGCTCGGGACGACGGCGCAGCATTTGCAAATAACGCTCTTCGGGGTTGTTGAGAACGAAGGAAGAAACCAAGGATTGGGCGTGCAAAAACCGTTGCTCCAATAGTTTGCGCACGATGATATTCATTTTCGGTAAAGTGAGGTAAAGTTCTTCGAGCGCAGTGTGGGTGAGGACTAACAACTCGCAATCTTCGAGAGCGCGCAGACCTTGTTCGCTCGGGCGACGACTCAAAAAGGAAGCAAATGCGCCGATAAACATATTTTCAACGGCAATAAAAATTGTCGCATCTTCGCCGTTTTTATCGTAATATAATTGCAGACAGCCTTTTTCGATGAAGTAAATTTCCCGACTGATTTTGCCGGGCAGCAGCAGGTCGTGCTTTTTGGAAATTTGCCGCGAGATGAAGGCGTCGGACAGCAAATTTTGCTCCTTGCGCGTCAGCGGCACGATACTTTGAAAAAGGTTGAATAGTTGCTGCACCGCTTGATTTCGTTTATTTGTTTATTCACTTTTCCGACACATTCATCAAATCCAAAATCGCTTTTTCCATCTGCGCCACCGTCTCTTCCACTGTGCCGTTTCCGTCGATTTCCACAATATTTTCGCGGCGTGTCAAACGCAAAAAGTCGATTGCCATGTGAAATTTGGTGCGGGTTTGGGTCAAATTTCCCTCGAAAAGTTCACGCGGTTGGTCGCGCTTACTCAGGCGGGCATAGCAGGTTTCGTTGGTTACATTTACAAAAAATATCAAATCCGGACGGCGCGCCAATTCGTTGAGTTCCATGACGCGCTCCATGGGAAAGTCCTCGCTGCTTTGATAGACCAAAGATGACAAATAATAACGGTCGCTTAAAACGATATTGCCCGGTGTTTCTAACCACGGATTGATAAGGCGATAATTGTGGTCGAGCCGATTGGCGGCAAAAGCATAGGCCAACACCCTCGGATGAAAACGCGTAATTTCCTTGCGCAGCACCTGACGTATAAAGTCACCGCCCGCCGAAGGGTCGTTCGGTTCGTAAGTAAACTTAACGCGCCCGCGCAGCAAAGGATGCTCCGACTCGGCAAGCCGCCGCCCCGCAGTGGTCTTGCCCGAGCCGTCGAGTCCTTCAATAACCGTAAAAAAAGAATTTTTCAAATTATTTTTTTGTTGATGGATGTTGGTTGATGGTTGTTGGTTGTTGGTTGATGGTTGATGGACGGTTTTCGCTTTGGGGTCGGTGGACTTTTGAATTTTTCTGTTTGTTCCCTTGGCTGTTGACTTTTTAAAAATCGCAGACGGTCAAAAAACTCAGAGCGAAAAGTCAGTGAACAGAGCTGCAAACCGGGCAACCGACAACCGACAACCGACAACTATAACCTAAGCTCCCCCGCCCCCTGGCGCAACACCACCGGCTCGCCGCTCGTACAATCCACTACCGTCGAAGGGTTATTGCCGGCATTCCCGCCGTCGATGACGATATCTACCTGATTACCGAAATCTTCGTGAATGTCGTAGGCATCGGTGAAATATTCGAGAATTTCGTCGTCGCTTTTGAGAGAAGTCGTCAAAATCGGACGTCCGAGACCTTTCACCAATTCCTGCACGATGTTGTTGTCCGGAATACGCACGCCGATGGTACGTTTGCGGTTTTTGAACATTTTCGGCACCTTATTATTCGAGTTTAAAACAAAAGTAAACGGGCCGGGCAGGTTGCGTTTGAGCAGTTTAAAAGTTTCGTTGTCGATTTGATTGGAGTACTCGGAAATTTGCGAAATGTCCGAACACATAAAAGACAACCGCGCTTTAACGGGGTCGAGATTACGCAGTTTACAGATTTTATCAACGGCTTTGCTGTTGAAAATATCGCAGCCGATGCCGTACACCGTGTCGGTCGGATAGATAATAACGCCGCCGTCTTCGAGGATTTTTACCGCTTGGTCGATGTAGCGTCCCTGCGGATTATCGGGATTGATTTCGAGTAACATAATGAAATGGTTGATAGTTGATGGTTGATGGTTGATAGCACGGCCATTTCTATAATCAGAAAGGACGGATACACGTTCGGTACCGTTTATCGTTTTATTTAGTTACAAAATCGCCGATGGTTTAAACCTCCGAGCTGTGCCGGGGCACAGAGTTCTCAACAATTCAACACCTCAACGATTCAACAAAAATAATCATAAAGCTGAACACAGCCCCTACTGTTTAAGACTCATTTCCGCTGCCGGGAACAAAACTTTTCTGCGCCCTTTCCCGACAAAATAAAGAAATATTCAAGCATTAAGCAAACGAAGGCTTAAATTTGTTCTTTCATAAACCCGGTTTTTTCTCGCCGGCAAGCAAAATAATTCAATATGAAGATTTTTACTCCGCTTTTTCTCCTCCTTTTTCTGTCCGCAAATGTCACCTTCGGGCAGGGCATTAACGGCATTACCCTGTTAGACCAATGGGAAAATCCCGACCTGCCCGACGCCGGTAACTTCAGCTACAACGAGGTGTGGGGCTACACCGACTGCAACGGTAATGAGTACGGCATTTTCGGTTCGTCGGCATTCATTCACTTTTTCGACGTAACCGACCCGGCGAATATCGTGCACATCGACTCCTTCGCGGGCGGCAGCACGACCGTGTGGCGCGATATGAAAACTTACGAAAATTTTGCTTACAGCGTCTGCGACAGTTGCGATGAAGGACTGATGGTTTTCGACCTGTCCGGACTGCCGGAGGCGGTGACTTTGGTGCAGCAAAACACCGATTTTTTCGGTCGCTCGCATAATATCTTTGTCGATGAGGAGCAAGGTCGCCTCTACGCGGTCGGCACGAATACCAACAGCGGCGGCATCCACATTTTCGACCTGACGGATGACCCCGGCAACCCCGTTTTGCTCTCCGAACCCGAACTGCCCGGCGGCTATGTACACGACATTAACGTCGTCAACAACATCGCCTACGCTTCTTCGGGTAATAACGGACTCTACGTTTATGACTTTACCGACCCCGTGAATTTTACGACCCTCGGCACGCTGACCGAATACCCCGAGCAGGGCTACAATCACTCTTCTTGGCCGACGGCCGACGGCACGACGCTCATCATGGCGGACGAGACGCACGACCGCGGATTGAAAACGCTCGACATCAGCGACCTGAGCGACATTACGGTACAAGATGTTTTTCGCTCGGAAATTTCCGCGCCCGAAATCACGGGCAGCATTGCGCACAATCCGTTTATTCGCGGCAACTACGCATTCGTTTCCTACTACCACGATGGGCTGCAGGTTTTCGACCTCAGCGACCCCGAAAATGTAGTACAGGTCGCCGGCTACGATACCGAAACCGACCACGACAGTTACGCCGGCTTTACGGGGCTGTGGGGCGCGTATCCTTATCTGCCTTCGGGCACGATATTGGGTTCGGATACCCACAACGGATTTTTCACTTTTTCCGTTGACAATCTCGATTTGGCGGACTCTCCCGCCGCGCTTTTTCCCGCAGATGCGACGCTGACGGCACAAAGCTCGACGACGATTTGCGAAGGGCAAAGCGTCTCTCTTTTCGTGGCTCCCGGCGCGGAAAATTATGAGTTTTTCCTCGACGATGAAAGTATTGCCGTGTCGGATTTAAACACCTTCGCGGCAACCGATGCGGGCATTTACAGCGCGACGGCGGGTAACGGTTACTGCGTGCTGACTTCCGAAGAAACGGTGGAAGTATCGGTGACGGCTTATCCTTTGGCTGATTTGACGGCTCCCGAAGATGCCTTTATTTGCGGCGACGAAACCGAAACCCTGACCGTGACCGACGGCGCGGACGGCTATATTTGGTACCTCGACGGAATGCAGTTGACCTCGGTCAGCGGCAGCGAAATCGAAGCGGAAATACCCGGCGTTTACACCGTCACGGCCATCAATAACGGCTGTATCGCGGAGTCGGCGGAGTTGCAGGTCGATGCCCTCGCGGCGGAAGATTTTCCGATGATTTTGCCCGGCGATACGGAGGCTTGTCTCGGCGAAATTTTGATTTTGACGGCATCCGGCGGTTTTGAAAATTTGCAATGGACGCTCGACGGCGAAGACATTCCCGATGCGACGGGCGAGTCTATCGAAGTGAGCGAGACGGGCAGTTACGCCGTATCGGCAATGCTGACCGAGTTTTGCCGACCGACCTCAGAGTCGGTGACACCTACTTTTAACGAGCCGGTCATTCCGACGATTAACCAAAATCTGAATGTCTTGCAGGCAAGTAACGCCGCGACCTGGCAGTGGTTTTTGGACGGAGAAATCATCGCAGACGCCACCGGACAAAGCTACACGGCACTCGTCAGCGGCACATACAGCGTAGGTACAACCGACGCGAACGGCTGCACGGCGGTCAGCGAAAATGTCAGTGTAGTCATCAGCGGCTTGCACGAAATCGAGACGGGTTCGGTCTTGATTTTCCCTAATCCGGTGAGCGATAATTTAGAAATTCGTTTGGATGTCAATGCGCAAAATGCAGCATACCGCGTGTACGATGTGACGGGCAAAACCGTTGCGGCGGCACAAAATGTACCGGCGGCGGGTTCGCTTTACGTCGATTTCAGCGACCGGGCGAGCGGCTTGTATTTTGTGGAAATCAGCTTGGACGGCGCAGCGGTCGTGACGGAGAAGGTGGTGAAGAAGTAAGGTGAGTTGAAGGAATGAAAAAAGACCTTTCGGCGGTGTGCCGGAAGGTCTTTTTTTTGTTGAAATGCTAAGAAAATTTAGTGCGAAATTTCCTTCACAAAGCGCGCCCGCATTTCTCTCCCCTCGCCGTCGGTCAGATGCACAAAGTACATACCGCTTGCCAAGTCGCTGATGTCGAGCGTCGGTCGGCTGCCGCTCGGCTCGGTGTACATCACCTGCTGCCCCGTTGCGGAATAGACAGCAACCCTGCCGCCGCTGCCGAAATCGGTATCGAGCGTGATGCTGCCCGAGGCAGGATTAGGATAAACTTTTACTTCCCTTGCGGGGGTAAAGACCTCGATGCGCAAATCGGAAGAAATGACGGGGTCGATACAATCGGGATTCCAACAGCCGTCGGCGTCGAATTTAACCGTGAAGCCGTCTTGCTGTACGTCGCTGCCATCCGGTAAAGCCTCCCAACCCAAGCCGGAGCCGATGTAGCCGCCGTCGGGGGTTTCGTTGAAGTCATAGCCGAAACATCGCTCCCATAAATCGGTTTGATAGGTAGAGGGTACATAAACCCATGCCTCAAAAACAAATTCTAAATCGCTGTTTACCCTCGCAAACCAAGCATGTAACGGATGGTCGTCAAAGCCTGTACCTGCTAACAACAAATCGCCGTTTTCCGCCATTCTGATATTGTACACAAAGATAAAACTGGTTCTGAGCAGATAACGCTCTTCGACTTCGTTTCCGTCGGCATCATAAATTAAAAAGTTAACATTTGTGTTTTTGTGCAAACCGAAAGGTGTAGTCAAAGAATCCCTACAAAATATCAAAAGAGTATGGTCGTTCGGCAGCGGGTGAATAAATGGTTCATCACAAATATCTGCCGCCCCTGTACTAACGATATTATTTGTTTCCCATATAATTTCGCCTTCATAAGTACTTTTAAAAATACGCACATGTGAATAAGAGTTACCGGTAGCCGGCTCATGTGTAGTAGCCATAATAAAATTACCGTCGGAAGTTTGAAAATGGTTGCCGAAATCTGTGTAAGTCCAATCATCCTGAATCTCTAAGTCAAAAATGGTATTTCCTTCTATATCAATACGCCGCAGTATTTTATCAGAAAATTCGGCATATCCGCCCTTTGTAATATTTAAATCAAGATTTCCCTCCTGAGTCAGTAAAGCAGAAGTTATCTGAACAAATTGCGTATTTTCGTCTGGTTCTATTTCATTATAAAACAGGAGATTTAAATCGCCATCTACTATAGCATAGAAAGCGTGACGTTCATTTGAACTAATTGCATCAGGAGGAATAAAGCCCCCACAAGCCAAAAACTTATTGTTATTTATCTTCAATAAATAATGACTTCCCAAATTTCCGCCTAAGGGTAGATGAATTGTATCAATGACATTTCGGTCATTGTCCATGTTGAGCAAAACAGAGTTTTTAGTCAAATTTCCAAGCGGTCCGTAAGCGGAAAGCGATAATGCAATGTAGCCTTCCGCCTTGGGGAAAATACCTTCAATAAATTCTGCTGAAGGTAAATTTTCTAAAGAGTCATAAGTCTTATAACCCTGGTTTGTTTGGGAATGTGAGCAAACCGGTAAAAGAAAAATTATAAAATATAGTACTAAATTCTTCATTCTAAAAGTATTTGTTCAGCGCAATGTGTTTTCAAACGTTTAATTTAAACGTTGATATTTGAATGAAAAAACAAATATTTCTACAATCCACATCCACTGAAAGGTAATAAAAATGGTATCCTCTGCCTTGTGGCAGAGGATACCAACTTAATGACTGTAATTACGGAAGTAAAACAAACTTAGTCCTTTCGGAGTAATTTTGTCCTTCAACATGAAGAATGTATATTCCTTTAGGAATCCTTGTAAGATTTAAAACAGATTTAGCCTTAGCGATTGTTCCTTTGTCAACTAAAACACCCGACAAGCCGTAAACCGAATAGGAGAAATTTTCTCTTGGAACGACGGGTAAATTGACGGACAAATATCCGGCTGTAGGGTTTGGAAAAATTTCTAAATCAGAATTTAGAACTATCTCGTCGTTAGCGGAATCATCTCCGAGTTCGTCGGCAAATACTTCTTCTTCCGGCAAATAAACCTCACCAAATAGCTCTCCCGCTAAGCCTTGACCGTAATAAGCAGTGACTGTATTTGAGTTTTCTGTGAGCGTATTAATATAATCCCATGCTGCTTCGTCGGAAAATTCTTCAGGATATTGTCGTATTTCTGCGATAAATGAGTGGTTTGCCGACAAACTAACATTTGAAATTAAGCAAACAAGCAAGACCGAGGTCAAGTACCTTATATGTCTTTGCTGTAATTGTGTTACGAAAAATCTCATGTCTGAAATCAATTTATGGGTATAGCCGAAAAAACAGGTATTTAAGGGTCTGTTGTAATGCAGGTTATATCCGATGAAAAAATACAGTACCGGGTCTGCCGAAGACAAACGAGTACAAAGTGTAATTTAAGAATGTGGTCAGTTGTATCGGAATATTGAAACGGCGAATCGGAAAGGAGAAATTCGCGGTATTCGAGGTGAGCAGGAGTTAAACGAGTCCGATGTTTTTCTTGATTTTTAATGAATAATTTCCTCAAATATAGGGTAAAACTTTGGAAATATCAAATTTTTACGCAAAAGAATTGTATGAAATACAGAAATAATTTTTGAGCAAATAGACTTTTTAGCACATTATTTCCCTTATAACTTTCTCATTTCCATTACTTTACGAGACAAACTATTGATTTCCTAAATCCATACAAATTCACTTACTTTTTACTTTTATTTTATCAAATAAATCAAGATAAAAATCCACGTCATTTAAAATATTTCCTAAATATGAGAAAAATATCGAACGAAATGATTGTTTAGAGAAATGAGAAAACGGACTCTGCAACCTTCGTCACAAAATCCGTTTTTTTAATTACTTTAATATTCACCCTAATCCCGATTCGGCTGCGGCGTAGTCCGCAAATACGGCTTAATCACCGTGTGCCCTTTCGGAAATTTTTCCGGTATCTGCGCATCCGTAATCGAGGGAGAGATAACCACATCTTCCCCGTCTTTCCAATCGGCGGGCGTCGCTACGCTGTAATCCGCAGTCAGTTGCAAAGAGTCGATGACACGCAGGATTTCCTGAAAATTACGACCCGTCGAGGGCGGGTAAGTCAGGGTTAATTTCACTTTTTTGTCGGGTCCGATGACGAACACCGAACGCACGGTCGCTTTGTTGCTCGCGTTGGGGTGTATCATGTCGTACAGTTCCGCGACTTTACGGTCTTGGTCGGCGATGAGCGGAAAATTGACCTCGCAATTTTGCGTCTCTTCGATGTCTTTTATCCAACCCTCATGGCTGTCGATGGGATCCACGCTCACCGCGATGGCTTTGACGTTGCGCTTGTCAAATTCGGGTTTGAGCGTAGCCGTGCGACCGAGTTCGGTGGTGCATACGGGCGTAAAATCTGCGGGGTGAGAAAACAACATGCCCCAGCTGTCGCCGAGCCAATCGTGAAAACTGATTTCGCCCATCGAGGTTTGAGCGGTAAAATCGGGGGCGGTATCGCCGAGTCTGATTGCCATAATAGTGTGATTTTTGCGGCAGATTTTTAAAATTTTCTGCCGGGTTTTATTAGTCGATAATGACAACAATACGATTTGCAGCCTTTTTAGTTTTTTTTAAATAAAGCCTTAACAAATTCTTAGTGTAAAATTTACTCTAAGCCTGAATATCCCTTACATTACTTTCCGTAATGTCCGTAAAAACTAATCGATAAAAAATAAAAAATCCCGAATAACCTGCAACAGATATTCGGGATTTTTTCAGAAGTAAGGAACGTGTTTTAATCTATCAACCACCAACCACCAACTACCAACCAACCTTAATCCTCCCGAATATTCACTTCCCGATTAAAATCCGCCAACTGCACATCTTCGCGCGCCGAGAGCCACGTCATCATTTCCTGCGGCGAAGAAAGCTCGGGGTTGTAAGAGACCAAGTGCATATTTTGTCCGGCGGCTACGGTTTTCACCAATTTCATCTCTTGCTTGACGTACTCGCCGACCAAAGCGTCGATGTCCGCGCCGTCTTTCAAACGCAGAATTATTTCGCTCGCAATCGTACCCTTCGGCAGACCGTAATTATTACCGCGCACGGGTACCCAGCCTTCCGACTGTACAAAGTTTTGGAAAAAATCGAAAATCGGCTGCACACCCTCGGGCGTTTCGGCACGAAAAGATACTTCCTTAATCATATCGCCGGCGCGGTAGCTGACCGTCGTCTGCGGTGCGTCCGCAATGCCGCTGTCGTAGCGGTTTTTCATATCCCACCATTTTGCCGAGTCAAAAAGTCGCGTCAGTTCGTCTAACTGCGCACGGGTCACGCCTTTTTCGTACTTGCCTTGTTTAGCGGCGTAGCGTTTGCCCTGCATCATCGCCGTGCCGTCGGAGTTGATTTGCAGGTTGACCACGGGGCATTTGCCGAGGCAGGGGCCCGTGGCAAAAGTCCAGGCTTTGGTATTGTCCATCGGCGGTGCGGCGGCTGTCCAACCTTCGCTTTTATAGACATTGTCCGTCATTTCCAAGAGCGGCTTGAGGGCATCGGGCAGCACGGCGCGCAGCGAAATTGTCTTCTCGCCCGTCGGATATTTTACGATAAGCGTGGTCGTCGGCGCATCCAAAATTCCGCTGTCGTAGCGGTCTTTCATGTTTTGAAAGTCGATGCTTTTCAGCATGGAATTAAAAGAAGAGATTTGGGTTTTCGACAGCGTTTTGCTGTAATCCCCTTCGCGCACGGCGTATTTGCGACCGGTCATTTCCGCCGCGCCGCGCTCGTTAATTGTCAAAGTATAGACGGGACATTTTCCCATACAAGGCCCGCGTTTGACGGTAATCGCGGACGGCACACCCATCGGAGATTCCTGTTTGGCAGGCATGACCTCGGGCGTGTTTTCGGCGGCGGTTTTTTTGGTGCTGTCGCAGCTTATCAGAGCCAAAATCGGCAGCAGCAGCAGAAACATTAAATTTTTCATATTTCGTTTGTTTTGTTTAAAAGCGGAGAGCGGAAAGCGGCGAGTAAAGAGTTACCGGCGATTGTTCAATCCGCGTGTATTATTTTAAAGTTGAAAGGCGAATAATTGTTTACGCTTTGGAGACGTGCGAAATTGTTTTCGGTGACAGCAAGGCGGTATTTTTTATTGCAAAATAATTCGCCGCACCGTCCGCTCGTTTTCGTTTTCGTTTTCGTTTTTTAAAATTACAAAATACAATCCGCGCGGAAAATCCGTACAGTCAACGGTAATTTCGACGTCGATATTATTTCTAAAAAATACTGTCTCTCCCCTACCGGAAATGATTTGTAATCGGTCATATTTTCCGTCGGCAGGCAGGATTTTAAACAGATTTTGCGCCGGATTCGGAAAAACCGTAACATTCGCTTGCTCGACTTCCCGCGTACTCACGGGCAAACAACCGTTCGACTCCGCTAAGCCCGACCGGGTCGTCAGCAGCGTATTTTGCATCCGCGCTTTCTGTCCCGCCGAAAACATCGACATGCAGGCATCGTCGGTAAAGTACATAAAATTCATCCACATATCGCTCGAATTGCAACTGAACTCGATGCCCGTCGGACAGTCGCCGAGGTAAGTATTTTCGCCGTTCGGCGTGTCTTCCACAAAGTCATCGCTGCTGCAACTGCCGCCCGAGGTTGTTCCGAAAACGTGAAATAAATCAAGATAATGTCCGATTTCGTGCGTCAGGGTGCGTCCGAGATTATACCGTGTTTCTTCCGCCGCCAAGCCCGTCGTACCGACAAAATGCGGGTCGATGACAATACCGTCTTTATCAGGTGTCGCCGCGCCGGGGAAGGTCGCCGTGCCGTTGAGACCGCCGCCGAGGTCGGCCACCCATACGTTGAGATAATGCTCGCTGTCCGCCGCCGGGGAGGTCGTGTACAGCACCTGTTTTAAGCCGATGATAGTTTCGGTCGTCGGCGTGCGGATGATGCCCGTCGTCGCGGTGCCGTCGGGCAATCTTTGCGCCAAGCAGAATTCGATTTCCGCATCGGCAACGTCGTCCTGAAAACCGACGGGTACATTTGTTTGGTCGTTTATGGCGCGAAAATCTTCGTTCAGCACGTCGAGCTGCGTCAGGATTTGGGAGTCGGAAATGTTTTGTTCGTCGGTATTGTAAACGACGTGAAAAAGAACGGAAACGGTAATAATATCACGATTTTGGGCGACGGATAAATCGGTAATCGGCTCACCGTCAGCGGGTTGCAGAGTACCGCAGTGTGTTTGCGAGCGGGCGAAGAGGGAGAGAAGAAGCAGGAAACAGGTCGTACTGATTTTAGTAATCATGTTAGTTTTTTCGTTACGGGAATCTCGGGTGATGAATTTTCACCGGTCGAATCTTTGATGCTGACCAAAGTATTTTTGCCGTAGGGCATTACATCAAAAACAACGGAATAGTTTTGATTTATCCACCGCTTGAAAATTAATTTTCCGTTGAAATAAAGATACAATTCATTGTCTTCGGATATTTCTTTGTGTATGACCATGAGCCGTTTTTCTACTTTGCTAATTGTTTGAATACCTTGTCATATTTTATAAAATCGGCTTCGATTGCTTCTTCAATCATGCATTTTCTTTCCTCTTCAATAAGAGATTTTTTCTTGTCGCGGATTTTATCTTTCGATTGCTTTTCTTTCATTTTTAATGACTGTTCATTTTCAAACGCAAAATACAAAAAATAAATTCCTACTCCGTTAATTTCTCCAAAATCTTCAAAGCCTTCCCGCTCTCCAAACTCTCTTTCGCCGTTGCCACACAGTCCGCCAAAGACCGTTCCGCATACCTCGTCTGTATCGCCAAACCCGCATTGGCACATACGGCATCGACCTGCGCGGCGGTTCCCTTTCCCGCCAAAATATTATAAAAAATCGTCTTCGCCTCGGCAACCGTGCTGCCGCCGTACAGGTCGCTTTGTCGGTACTTAGGCAAGCCGAAATCCGACGGGTGCAGCAACTCTTCCGAGTCGGGTTTGACGACGCGCACCGCTCCCGTCAGACTCACCTCATCGTAACCGTCGAGCGCGTAAACGGCGGTAAAATTCTTTTCATCATTGCGCAAAATATCGCGGTACAAACTCAACACCGACAGGTCGAAAGTACCGAAAAGTTGATACTTCGGCTGCGCCGGATTGACCAACGGACCGAGCATATTAAAGAAGGTTTTCAGACCCAAAGCTTTGCGTATCGGCACCACGGCTTTCATAGCGGGATGAAACAGCGGCGCGTGAAAAAACGTAATCCCCGCCTCATCCAATTCCTTCATTAACAGTGACTTATCCGTTTTAAATTCATAACCCAAAGCCAACAAAACATCGCTCGAACCGCTGCTGCTGCTCACCCCGTAGCTGCCGTGTTTAGTCACGGAAATGCCCGCCCCCGCTATCACAAAAGCGGCGCAGGTACTGACATTAAAGGTGTCTTTGCCGTCGCCGCCCGTGCCGACAATGTCGAGGGTTTCGCGCCCGTCGAGGTCGATTTTTACGCAAAGTTCAAGCATCGCATCCCGGAAGCCCGCCAACTCTTGGTACGTGATGTCACGCATCATGTAGGCAGTCATAAAGCTCGCAACCTGTTCATTGTTGTATTTTTCCGCACTGATGTCGAGCAAGATGTTTTTTGCTTCGCTGCGCGTGAGTTTTTTGCCTTGGTGCAGGTAGGTGAGTATTTTTTTCAAAGTTCTTTTTTCTGTCCGTCTCCGACCCCCTAACCCCCGGAGCGGGGGAACTTTCTCCGGGAGTAAGGTCTCGATAATTCGGAAATGATTATTTCTATTCTAACTTTATTTCACCGGATTAAAATATCGAGGCAAAAAAGCCTGTCAGTCTGCGCTGCCCAACTCCCCAACCTTACAACCTCTCAACCTTTAAAACCTTTCTAACCTTTTTTCAAAACGCTCGTCGCCCGCTTCAATCCGCCCAAAAATTCCTCAAAGGACGCAAATTCTTTGCGATAACTGAGGCCTAAACCCGTGCGATTTCTGCGCCCGCCGAGTTCGGGTTGCGTGCTTTGGTAAAAGCGAATTTTGAACTGCTTGTCTTCCGTTAAAAAGTATTCGATGGCAAAATCGCCCGCGTAAAAAGCGCCGCCGGGGGCAGTACCGGGACCGGCGTTCGGTTCGTTGTCGAGGTCGATATTGACGCCGCCGTAAATGGCGACTTTTTCGTTGAAAAGGTAATTTTTCAGGCGTAGCTGCAGTTCGTTATTGGCGCGTCCGCTTTGCACGTCGTCGAGGCTGCCGGCGTCGAAGCGGCTGTACGCAATATCGAAGTCGATGCCGCTGATGAGTCCGTCGTTTTCGAGCCAACCGGAGACCAAGTCGGTGAGGTAAAGCGACAGTTGCTGCGACAGCATTTCGGTCACGGTATTGATGCCGACGGCGATGCCGCTGTTTTGCAAATTGGCGTTGGCGGGCAAAAATTGACCGGCAATGACGAGACCGAAAACCTGACGATTCAGCTCGTTCGGATTGCGGTCGATGGTGCGCATTTTAGTATCGACGTAGGTTTTTAATTCTCCGCGCAGATTCGGAAATTCGATGTCGAAAGCAATATCGGGACGCAACAATTCTCCCGTCAAGTTCAGCAGCAAATCCACCTGTGTCGCCTGTGAGGCTAAGCGATTAATTTGCGGCGTTGCGCCCACCAAAAATTCCTGAATAAAATTGTACGGAGCGGCGGTCAAATCCTTGTATTCCGCCGTCAGGTCAATGTCAGCGCCGAAGGGGTCGCCCGTCCAGCGGATTGTGCCGCCGCGCTGCACCACGAAGGGTTTATTAACGATATTTTTGAGGGTAAAAAGGTACTCGCCGGAGGCAATTTCATAGTTACCGAACATCGTAAATTCATCCAAGCCGCGCGGCACGTCGATACGGATATTCCCGTAACCGCGCCCTTCAATGATGTCGCCCGCCTGCTCGTCGAAAATGAGTTTCATCACGGCCTGCTCGGTGACTTCGAGGTTCATGGCGAGGTTGATGCCTTCGATTTTATCGCCGACCGGTGCGGCATTTTTGTCACCGTCTTTGTCTTTGACGGGCTTTAGCGTATTACGTTTTTTCTTAAAGCGAATAAAGCTCACCTGCTCCGCACTCTGCTCGCTCGACACGGGCACGGCAATGCGCGTTCCCGCCCCCGTCACGGCGGTAATGTCGATATTGGTACTGCGGAAAGTGCCGCTGAATTCCACCTTTCCCTCCCCGATTCCGTAGCCGTAGTAAAGCGGATTGTCACCTTTTTTGGTGTCTAAAAAGAGAAAATTCGGACTTTGTGCCGAGACATTCAATCCCCAATTTTTCAAATAATCATGCACCAAGCCGCCGGTCAAAAAGGCGCGGTTGCCGAGGGTATCGGTGATGAAAGTTCCCGAAGCGTCGATGGCATTTTCGCGCAGGATAAGCGTTTGATTATCAGCGTAGTAGCGCGTATTCAAATAATCAATCGTGACCGCCAAATCGTTGACTTCCGCTTTACCGTCCATGACGAGGCGATTGGGTTTTCCTTTCATTTTAAAGTCCGCGTCGATGCTGCCCCGGGTGTCGGTGATGCCCTCTTTTATCAAATATTCGAGCATATACAGCGGAAAAGACGCGAGGTGAAAATCGAGGTTCAGATAGTTCGGCACTTGCTTATCCGTACCCACTCCGCCTGGGTTTTGTGCGATATTCAGCGGGTTGTAGTATCCGTCCACGAGTAGTTGTCGCCCGTTTTTTTCTTGGAATAAGTTGAGGTATAAATTAAAACGCGATTGCGGATTTTCGGCGGTCGCGTCGATGCGCAGCGCACCCCAGTCGTCGTCGTTAATTTTGAAAGTATCGGCGGCGACAAAAGCGGACAGACCGGCGGCTTTGAAGATATTTTCGGAGCGGAGATTGAAAGTAAAACCGCCCGCCAATTGAAAGCGGTCTTCCGTCCACAGGTCGTTGATAAAAGACAAATCGAAGTTTTCCGCGTTGACCTCCAAGCCCTTTTCGCCGACGGTGTACAGGTTGATGCTGCGCCCCTCGCTCGTCAGGCTGAAATCGCGGGCTTCGACTTTATTTTTGCCGAAACGCAGGTAGTTACCGGGCTGTATTTTCCAGACATCCGACAGAAAAATCAGCGCGGAATTATTCAAAGTCAGCTCCGTAAATTCGCCTTTCGGATAGATTTGTCCGTCGAGATTAACATTGTCCAAAAAGTCGGTATTGCTCACCAGATTTAAGGCAAAATCGACCGTGTCGCCTTCGGCAATTGCCAGCACTTTCAACGGCGGTATTTTTACCTTTCCGATGGTCGTTTCAAAAACTTCAAAGTTAAAATTACCCTCGCTGCCCACCGTTTCGCCGTAGGTATTTATTTCGGAAGAAAGAATGTTATTGAATTGAAAAACGGGCACGGAAATATCCCAGTACAGCGAGTCGGTCACGTTGTCGATGAAGCCGTCGGCGGTGACATCCGCAAAATTTCCGAGACCGGGGTTGATGAGTCGCGTGAAATTTTTGGTGTCGTGCACGTCGATGTCAAATTTATATCGCTGCGGCAAAAAGGCCTTCGTCGTGTCGATTTCAATGCCGAAACGCTCGCCGTAAGCCGGAAAATTTTTGTCGATAAAGCGGGTGTAAGTCTGCGGGATTTTACTCAAATCAAAATCGCCGGTCAGCTCTGCGCGCAGTAAATCAGACTCGGTGTAAAAGCGTTTGCTGCCGTCCGCATTGATTTCCGAGACCACCGAAATCGTATCGACAAAAAAGGTGTCGCGCCCGTCCTGAATGATACTGAAATCGCTGATGTCGGCGTAGCCTTTAATGTCGGAAATTTTGATGTCTTCCAAATACAAGCGACGGATTTTCCCCGCCAGAGTCAGGTCTTTTTTGGCTAAATTTAAGGGTTTCAACGCGATTTTACGCACATCGGCTTCAAAATCAAAGAGCGGTTTGGGACGCGTAAAATCGACCTTCCCTCTAAAATCGAAGGCAACATTTTCGTCATTAATTTTAAAATCTCCGCTGAAAAATCGGTTTTGCAGATTGCCGGCAACGTCGAGATTATCGTAGGTGTAATTGCGAAAAGTAAAGTTTTGAATCTTCGCGGTCAGCTCGGCGGCGGCACTTTCACCCGTCAGTCCGACGCCGTTTTTAACCGTCGAAAAGAAGGTCACTTTTCCGAAATCGGGATTGTCCGTCCATCGCGCCAGATCGAAATCGTTGAGCGAAATTTCACCCGAATAACGTGCCCGTTCGCGTCCGTCCTGAATGTTCATGCGCATATCGAGAATGGCGCGACCGAGGTCGGTGCGCAAGTCGCCGTAAGCCACAAAATCCGTGAAGAAGCCGTTGAACTCGCCGCGAAAATCGAGGTGGTCGAGTTTGTAAAAGTTTTCGGGCGGATTGAAATTGGGGATAATTTGCTTAATCGTGGTGATGGTCGTCACCAGCCGTTCGAGGCGCAAGTCGAGATATTGCTCGTCTTTGACGGTCAAATTACGGGAGTTAAAATCGCCTTTGAGGAAAGTACTTTTACCCAAAGACACCGTCAAATCCCGACCGCGCAAATTATTGATTTTACCCGAAATACTGCCTTCCAATTTTAAAACTTCATCCCGATTTTGACGGAAAAACGGGTTATTTTCCAAAGCCGGCACAAAAGCCATAATGTCGCCGACGCGAATGCGGGCGCGGTCGTTGAAGTGCGCGTCAATCAGCACTTTATCGGGAAATTCGCGGAAATCGGGAAACTTACGGTATTTGAAAACCAAAGTATCGCCGAGGTAGGAATCGGTGGTTTCGAGGCGCATGCCGTTGAGTTCGGTGCGGCGTTCGCTGATTTTAATCTCGTCTGCGGTGAAGTTTTTAACCTCGAAGCCGCTGCGTTCTTTGACCGCCAGACCCGCCAATTCCCCCGCAAAACTCCAGTCTTGGTATCTGAAACCGTTGACATTGAGGTCGATGTCATAGACCCGCAAATAATCCAAATCGAGCGTATTGTCATCGGTTAGTTTGTTCTCGGTGCGCCGCGAATTATTGAGCGTAAACTGCCCCGCCCCGATGTTGATATTTTCGGCGGTGACGGCAAATTGCGAACGCGGCTTGGCGGGCAGCGGCTCTTCGTCAATCCACGGATACTGCTCCAGCAGCACTTTCGGTGCGGAGATTTCGACGGATTTCAAATCCAGTCTTTCCTCGGGCAGGTTGAGTTCGTTGACGATAATTTCGCCCGTCGGAATTTGCGCAATCAAGTCTTCCCCGAAATAATAATCGTATTTTTCAAAACGTATGTCATTGAGGTACAAGGCTTTGACGTTCAAATAAAACGGTGCCTGCTTCGCGTCTTCGGCGACGACGGTCGTATCCGCTTTCGCAAAATAATCCTGAATGAAGCCCAAATTATTGCGTGCATCGCCTTCTTCCCGCCGCAAAATAACGCGGGCATTAGAGAGAGAAACTTCCTCGATTTCCAAACGCCGATTCAAAATTGCCCCCAAAGAAGTGTTGATATTCGCCTTCAGCCGACCGCTGTATAATAAGGTGTCGCCGCGTTGGTCTTCCACGTAAAAATCTTCCAAAACCAACTTATCAAAAAACTCGATGCTGATATTGCGCAGCGAAACGGTGGTGTTCAATTCCTTGCTCAAAGTTTCGGTGACTTGCCGCGCCGCCTCGTTTTGCACGGCGGGTATTTGCAGCGTCACATAAATGATGCAAAAAAGAAAAAACAGAAACATCAGGACGTTGAACGCCACGCGACCTACGTTGCGGAGCAGGTCGCGGAAAATGCCGTAGCGAATGGGTTGTATGTCCGGTTTGGTTTCTATGTTGATTGCTGTTCGGCTCTGACCCCCTAACCCCCGGAGCGGGGGAACTTTCTGCGGGCTTGAGATTGTAGTTTAATTTTTGATTATTATGGTTGTCTTTTTTTTTGAAAACGAATTTAAATTCAAGACAAATTTTAATTCTGAAAACAGATACTCCCCCGCTCCGGGGGTCGGGGGGTTTTCAGTACGACTCTTCCTCTACGTCTTCAGCCCCCTAACCCCCGAATCGGGGGAACTTTCTGCGGGCTTGAGACTGTGGTTTGATCTCTGATTATTTTGGTTTTCTCACTTTGCATTAAATGAGGCTTTGTGCTTTATCCGTTTTGAAAACGAATTTAAATTCAAGACAAATTT
>JAHDCG010000046.1:28383-40498 GCA_020629965.1 Saprospiraceae bacterium
ATGAGGCTTTGTGCTTTATCCGTTTTGAAAACGAATTTAAATTCAAGACAAATTTAATTCTGAAAACAGATACTCCCCCGCTCCGGGGGTCGGGGGGGTTCATTACGAATTTCTCCACGCGCCTCTCTCCTCTCCCCTTTCTCCCTCTCTCCTCCTCCCCGCAAATGTAAAGATGTTTCTCCACCCGCAAAGGTCAAAAAATCACCCGCTTTTAACTTTTTATTATTGACTTGTAAAAAATGCAGCGTATCAACCAACCGTTTGTTTACTTTGTGACTCCTTTTCTTAAATTTTCGTGGGGAATTTATTTTTCCGGCGACGTACACAACAAACGATGACGCACCAACTCCGTATGACCGAAGCCGAACTGGTAGCAGCTTGCAAACGCAATGACCGCACGGCGCAGCGCGAACTGTATGACCGCTACAAAAAGGCAATGTTTACTCTGGCGTATCGCACGACGGGCGACTTTGCCGTTGCCGAAGATGTGCTGCAGGAGGCTTTTGTCAAAATATTCAGAAATCTAAAATCTTTTCGCGCGGAAAGCACCGTCGGAGCGTGGATTAAGACGATTGTGGTGCGCACGGCGTACAGCAAGTTGCGTAAGAAGAAACTTTTTACGGAGAGTCTGGAAAATCAACACCTCGAACAGCAGGTCGATTGGGGGCACCAAAAACTGGACGCGGAATATTTGGAACAGGCAATCGCCGCGCTGCCGGAAGGCTATCGGATGGTTTTTACGTTGATTGAAGTGGAAGGCTATGCGCATAAAGAGGTAGCGGAAATGCTGGATATTTCGGTGGGTACGTCAAAGTCGCAGCTCTTTCATGCGAAGAAAAGATTAAGGGAGAGTTTGCGGGAGTATGGATATTGATAAAATTTTTGACCCTGATTTTTTAAGATTTTTATGAAGGAGTTATGATTTCTTTTGTGAATTATTCCTATTGCTGTGAGGTTTCTGAAATTTGTAGTCTTTTGTTTAAATTTAAATTTCAGAATTATCGCAAACTTTAAGAACGCGCCCTCCGTCAACCGTCCACCAACAACCGTCAACCGTTTTCACTATGGAAAAAAACAAAGACAATTTACGTGATGCTTTAAATAACTTACCGGAATACGAGCCGCAGGGTGACTTGTGGGCGAATATCGAAGGTAAGTTGAATGCAGCCGAAAGCCCGAAAGTATTGGCGGATGCGGTGGCAAATTTGCCGGAATATGAACCGCCCGTGCGGGTTTGGGAAGCGGTGGAACGTGTTTTAGCGGCAGATGCGGAAGCGGCGCGGGGCAGCGGTTTGTCTGTTTTGCGGGTGCGCAAGTGGGCGGCGGCGGCGGCGATTTTGCTGTTGGTCGGAGCATTTTATTTCAGCTCGCGCAATGTTTTGACGGGCGGCGAAAGTATCGAATATGCGGAGGAAATTATCGAGGATGACCTTTTGAAAAAGAACAATACGGCGGAAGACGACGAGGCCTTTGCGGAGATTTTGGCGATGTGCGAAATGCAGAGTTTTGCCTGTACACAGCCCGTTTTTCAGAGTCTGAAAAATGAACTGGAAGAACTGACGGCGGCGCGCGATATGCTGCGCGAAGCTCTCGCGGAATACGACGCAAACGCGGATTTGATGATGGAATTAAAGGAAATTGAAATGTTGCGGACGGATTTGTTGAAGCAACTTGCGGCGGAAGTTGCTTAGTTGGTTGGTAGATGCCGGTTGATGGTTGATGGTTGCGGAAGGAAATTTTTCTTGCCTGTATATTAAATTATTTAGTTCGTCGCTTTTTAAAAAAAATAAATATGAAACTATTATTCACACTGTTCCTGACTTGTCTGACTTGTCTGACTTTTGCGCAAACGAAACTACAAGTAGTCAAAAAAAGCATCAGCAAGACTTGGGATTATAAGGAAGGTTTCGAGGTCAATATCGAAGGTGAAAAGGCGACCATCGACGTGGAGACATGGAACCGTAACGAGGTGCGCGTGGACATCGTGCTGCTGTCGAAGCACCCCGACCGCAGCGTGGCGGAACAGGATTTGGCGGCGATGCAGTATAATACCGAACAGCACGGGAAGAATATTTATTTTCGGAATTATATCAAAGTCGAACCGGGTGCCGAGAAGCCGCAGTCGAGTTTGCAGGCGGTTTATACGGTGACTTTGCCGGCAGAATGTCCGGTTTATTTGAAGAATAATTTCGGGGATGCGACGGTAAATAACTTGACGAAATATTTGAAACTGAACACGAAATTTACGAAGGTCGGACTAAATAATCTGAGCGGTGAGACTGTTGCGACGACGCGTTTCGGGGACATCGAGGCACAGGGTTTGAGCGGTAAAGTTTTCATCGATGCCAAACGTTCGGATGTGACTTTGCGAGAAATTACCGGTGTTTTTGACATTACGACGGAATACGGCGTGCTGAAACTTTTTACCGACCGCAGCAGCGATTTGGCTCTGAATATCAACGCGGTACGCTCGGATGTTTACTTTTTCGACCCCAATCCGACGGAAAACGGCTACGCTTTGGAAGCCAAATACGGCAGCATTACCGCGCCCGAGGATTTAAAATTTAACTATATTCAAAATACCGATGTGATGAAGCACGTGGAGTTTCGACCGTATAATCAAACGGCGACAATGTCGGTTAAGATTAGCTTCGGGGATGTGGTGATACGGAAGCCTTGATTTTTTAGATGTTAGACGTTAGATTTTAGACGTTAGACTGCTTCTTGCAATCAGCCTGTTTCGATGCTTTTCGGAACAGGCTGATTTTTTTTGCGGTATTCCGTTTTTCGATTGTTCGTCTCGGTATGAAAACCTTCCGTTTTTTGAAATTATTATCAGCCTAATTTTACATTTCTTATCACTACTTTTTCTTTGGCTTCTACTTTTCCGTTTGTCCGTTTTTTCTTTTAAAATAAATTCTTAACAATTTTATTTTTCATTTATCCTCATTCCGAAATTAAATTCAATTTAGTATTTCCAAAATACAATGCTGCAAAATAATTTTTTGTCTGAAAACCGAAAAAACTTTGGAAACTTTTGAACTAAAAATAGTTTCCGTGGGTTTACCCGTCATAACTACGACAATTTAAAAAACAGCAAATGACACAATATAAAGAATGGAACAAAGAGAGCAGATATTAGAAAAGGCGGAGCAACTGTTTATGAAAGTGGGCATCAAAAGTGTCTCGATGGACGATTTGGCGCGACACTTGGGCGTTTCTAAAAAGACTTTGTACCAATATTTTGAGAATAAATCGGATTTGGTGCATAAGGTTTTGGAAGCGCACATCGAGCGGGAGCAAGCGCACTGTTTGACGGCAAGAGACAATTCCGAAAATGCGATTGCCGAGATGCTGGAGGTAACCAAATTTGTATTGGCACACTTGCGGGATTTGTCGCCGACGACGGTTTATGATTTACAAAAATACTATCAGCCGATTTATGCGATGATGGAAAATCACCACAAGCGCGAGACGGTGGCACAGATAGAAGACAACATCGTACGCGGGCAAAAAGAGGGGCTTTATCGCAAAGATGTGCACCCCGGTATCGTGGCGCGGATGTACAGTAATTCTTCTTTTTTGATAGTCGATGAAGATATTTTTCCGCTGCGCGAATATGACCGAGAGACGCTGCTGATGCAGTTTGTGCTGCACCACATTCGCGGCATGGCAACGGAGAAAGGACTGGAATTTTTAGAAAAAAATGTTCGCCGCGAAAGAGCGAACTGACCGATAATTTACAATCAACCTAAATTTATGAAACGAATAATACTATTCGGTTTCGCTTATTTACTGACCTGTTTTTCGCTTACCGCACAGACCGACGGCGCACTTTCGTTGCAGGAAGCCGTGGATTTTGCGTTGCAAAACAGCTTGGAAGTACAACAAGCAAAAATCGAACTTGCCGACGCCGAGCAGCAAGTCAAAGAACGACTCGCGGCGGGTATTCCGAAGATAAACGGAACGCTGGATTACAATTATTTCCTCGAAATACCGACGAGTATTTTGCCGCCTTTTTTTCCGGAAACGGAGACGGCTTTCGCCGCAAACAGCACGCCCGGCGGCAATCCCATTCCCATTCAGGTCACGAAATTAGATGACGAAGGCGCACCCGTTTTCGGCGACCCGCAGGAGATTCAATTCGGGCTGAGACACAATGCCACGGCGGGGGTGCAACTTTCTTCCCTCATTTTTGATTGGACGTATTTGACCGCCGTAAAAGCCGCACGGGAGTTTACTAATTTTAAAAGTTTGGAGTATAAAGTCACCGAACGCGAAGTCCGTAATCGGGTCATCGACGCCTATCTGCCGGCTTTGATTTTGCGCGAAAATGTCGCCATTCTCGACAGCAATCTGATGAACCTGACGCGCCTGCGCTTCGAGACCAACGAAAGCTACAAAGCGGGCTTCGTCGAGCAACTCGACGTGGACAGATTGACGCTCTCCATCTCCAATCTCGAAGTACAACGCGAGGCACTTTTGCGCCAATACGAAACGGTGGAAAACGGCTTAAAACTCGCCATGAATCTCGCTCCCGACGCAGAAATCGTCATCGCCGACAACATCGACGACCTGATGAGCGAACCGGCTGCGGACGTTTTAGCGGGCGAAATCAACCTTGAATCTCGCCCCGAAATCGACCAACTCGATAAGGCTTTGGAACTCGCCGACCTCAACATCGACATTCAAAAAGCGGGCTATTATCCGAGCGTTTCGGGTTTCGTTTCTTACCAACAGCAGTTTCAGGGCGATAAGCTGACAGACGGCACTTGGTTTCCCGTTTCGGTCATCGGTTTGCAGGCAAATATTCCGATTTACTCGGGTGGTCTGCGTAAAACACAGGTACAACGCGCCCGCTTGGAAAAAGAGAAAAACGTATTGATGAAAACGCAATTCGAGCGCGGCGTAACCATGGAAATCCAAACGGCGCGTATCAATTACCAAAGCGCGAAAGACCGCGTCGCCAATCAGGAAGAAAACGTAGAACTCGCCGAGCGCATTTACGATACGACGCAAATAAAATACAAAGAAGGTGTCGGCAGCAGCATCGAACTGACGACCGCCGAGCAGCAACTGTACCAAACGCAGCAGAATTATACGACGGCGCTGTATGACCTTTTGCAGGCAAAGTTTGCGCTGGAACGGGCGGTGGGGGTTAAGCCCTGATGCGGCGGCTTTGCGTCTTCAGCCCCCTAACCCCCGATTCGGGGGAACTTTCTGCGGGCTTGAGTTTGCGGTAAATCTTTGATTTTTTTGGTTCTCTCTTTTTGGAAAGAAATCGAGATTCAAGTTTACCGTTTTCAAAGAAGAATCTAAATTCAAAATGAATTTAACTTTCAAAGACAGATACTCCCCCGATTCGGGGGTCGGGGGGTCTTCATTACGACTTTTGCTGTGCGTCTTCAAACCCCTAACCCCGGGGCGGGGAACTTTCTTCGCGCACGGGTTTACGGTAAATCTTTGCCATTCTTGGTTCTTTCTTTTTGAACAAACGCAGGTATCAAGTTTACTTTTTTTGAAAACGAATTTTAATTCCCAACGAATTTTAATTTCAAAGATAGATACTCCCCCGCTCCGGGGGTCGGGGGGTCTTCATCACGCCTCTTAAATTCCCGAAAAAAATAAAACAACAAAATCTCTCAAAACATGAAATATACACCACTTCTCCTCTTCCTTTTCCTCATCGCCTGCGGCGGTGAGACCGAAGAATTAGTCATTCCCGAAGACATTGAAGAAAAACGGGAACTGCTGAAAGAAAAGCGTACCGCTTTAAATGCGGAAAAAGAAAAACTGGCGAAACTCGAAGAACAAGTCGCCGAGTTGCAAGCCGCTATTCAAGAGCAAGACCCCGCTTTTGTCAAAAAATCATTGGTGACGACCATGCAGGTCGAACCGACTGATTTTGAACGCTTTACGGAAGTACAAGGCACCGTCAAAACCGACGATAACGCCGCTGCCGTCAGTGAAATCGGCGGACGCATTACGCGCCTGACGGTCAAAGAGGGCGATAGGGTGCGCAAAGGGCAACTCATCGCCACTATCGACATGGAAGGCATCGACAAACAGCGTGCGGAGCTGCAGACGGCACTCGGTCTGGCAGAGGAAGTGTATGAACGACAAAAGCGGCTGTGGGACCAAAATATCGGTTCTGAAATTCAGTTTTTGCAAGCTAAAAACAACAAAGAACGCCTCGAAAAATCGTTGGAGACTTTGAATTTTCAGCAGACCAAAGCCAATGTGTATGCGCCTATCAGTGGCTCGGTGGAAATGCTGATGACCAAGCAGGGTGAAGTCGCCGCACCGGGTGTGCCGATTGTGCAAATTTTAAATACCAAAGAAGTCAAAATCGTAGCTGAGGTACCGGAAACCCTTTTGCGCAGCGTCAAAACCGGCGAAAAAGTGCGCGTGGAATTTCCCGCCCTCGGACGCACCGATACGATTAAAATCACACAAATCGGGCGCACGATTAACCCCGCCAACCGGACCTTCAGCGTTGAGGCGGAATTGAAAAATCCGGACGGCGAACTAAAACCCAACCTGCTCGCCGTCATTCACCTCAACGACTTCAGCGCACCGAATGTCATTACTTTACCGCTCAACCGCATACAACAGGAAGTGACCGGCAAAAGCTTCGTGATGACCGTCGGGCCGGACAATAAAGCCCAAAAAACTTACGTCGAAACGGGGGAAAGTTTCAACGGCGAAGTCATCATTAAGTCCGGCATTACACCCGAAACGGTACTGGTGGATAAGGGGGCGCGGACGGTGAAGGAAGGAGATGTGCTGGAGGTTGAAAAAGGTTAGGATTTTTTGTTTGAATTGTTTGAGTTCTTGGGGTGAGTTAGAATTGTTTGAGTGGTTGGAGTTGTTTGAGTCGTTGTTGCATTCTTTGCGGGGGTTGGCGTTCAAAAGGTTTTATGGGTTGTAAGCGCACGAGTTTTGTGCAATTTCCGGAAGCCCGGTTCGTAGAGACGTTGCACTGCGACGTCTTAAACGCGAGCAATTTTTCAAGTCAAATACTCCCTTGAAAAAACGCGGTTCAAAACAGTATTTAAAAGGTTGCAGAGGGTTTCAAGGGTTGTAGGCGCACGAGTTTTGTGCAATTTCCTAAAGCCCGGTTCGTAGAGACGTTGCACTGCGACGTCTCAAGCGCGAGCGATTTTTCAAGTCAAATACTCCCTTGAAAAAACAACTCAAAAACGACTTTCAAAGCAAAAACACAAACCTTAAAATCCAACCACAGACCCAACAATTCCAACTACTCCAACAACTCAAACCTACAAACTTAACAACCTACAAACCAAAAAATAAAACAATGAAAGAAAAACTAAAAGAATTCGGCATCTCGTCCTTTGCCGTTGACAATGCCACGAGCATCTTTTTGCTGACGGCAATGATATTTTTATTCGGGATTCAGGCGTACATCAACATCCCGAAAGAGCAATTTCCGGAGGTGAGCTTTCCGACCGTTTTTATCAATACGCCGTATTTCGGTAACTCGGCGGAAAACATCGAAAGTCTCGTTACGCGACCGATTGAAAAGGAATTGCAGGGCATCGAAGGGGTGAAAAATATCAAATCGACGAGCTTACAGGATTTTTCCATTGTCACCGTCGAATTTGAAACCAACGTGGACCGTGAAGTCGCCATTCGCAAGGTGAAAGACGCGGTGGATATTGCCAAAAGCGAACTGCCGACCGACATCACGACCGACCCGACGGTGCAGGAAATTAACTTTTCCGAGCTGCCGATTATGACTGTCAACGTGGCGGGAAATTACCGCAACGAAGACCTCAAAGCCTACGCGGAAATTCTGGAAGACGAGCTGGAAAATATCAGCGAAGTCTCCGAGGTCGATATGAAAGGCGACATGGAACGCGAGGTGAAAATCGACGTGGATTTGCCGAAGGCGGAAGCCCGACAAGTGACCTTTAACGACATCGCCGGGGCTATCGGACAAGAAAATATTACGTTGTCGGCGGGCGAATTGGTCAGCGATGATTTTCGCCGCGCCATCAATATCGTCGGCGAATACGACGACCCGGAACTGCTGCGCAACCTCATCGTGAAAAGCGAGGGTCAGGCGCCGGTTTATCTGCGTGACATCGCCGAGGTGTCTTTCGGTTATAAAGAACGCACCTCGATTGCCCGCGTGGACGGGCTGCCCGTTATCTCGCTCGACATCATCAAGCGCAAGGGGCGCAACCTCATTTCGGCGGCAGCCGAGGTCAAACGCGTCATCGCCGAAGTGCAGCCGCAACTGCCCGAAGACATCAACATCACGATATTTAACGACACCTCGGTCAATACCCAAAATGAGGTGGACAACCTCGAAAACAGCATTATTTCCGGGGTCATTTTGGTGGTCTTGGTACTGCTCTTTTTCCTCGGTCTGCGCAACGCCGCCTTTGTCGGTATTGCCATTCCGCTGTCCATGTTGCTCGGTATTTTGGTGCTGTCCGTCTTGGGCATTACGCTGAATATCGTGGTACTTTTCGCCCTTATTCTCGCCCTCGGTCTGTTGGTGGATAACGGAATTGTGGTCGTCGAAAACATCTATCGCTACATGCAGGAGGGCTACGACAATACCGACGCGGCGAAGTACGGCGTGGGTGAAGTAGCCGTGCCGATTATCGCCTCGACGGCAACGACGTTAGCGGCATTTTTCCCGATTATCTTTTGGCCGGGTCTGATTGGTGACTTTATGAAATGGCTGCCGATTACGCTGATTATCGTGCTGATTTCCTCGCTCATCGTTGCCTTAGTTATCAATCCCGTACTGACAAAAGTCTTTATGAAAGTCGATGAAAAGGCGGAGGACAAACAGGTCTATAAACGCAGACGGCGCAACGTTTTGATTGCCGCCGCCATTTTCTTTTTGATAGCGGGCGCGGGTTTTGCAGCGGGCAATATGACGATACAAAATCTGTTTTTGATTGTCGGTATTGTCAGTTTAATCAACTTTTTCCTCTTTCGTCCGGGTGCATTTTATTTTCAAAATCGCATCCTGCCGAAGCTGGAAAGATTTTACGACCGCTTTGTCAGAAAGGCACTCGCCTACCCCAAGACGGTATTCGCTTCGACCTTTGCGACTTTGATTTTAGTATTTGGTTTGATGGCGAATTTCCCGCCCGACATCATCTTTTTCCCCTCCGCCGACCCGCTGTATGTGAATGCTTTCGTAGAATTGCCGCTCGGCAGTGACATCGAGGCGACCGACCGCCTGATGAAAGATTTGGAAAAAGACATTCAGCAGGTTTTGGAAAAATACGACGATGTGGTCGATGCCGTGCTGTCGCAAATCGGTGAAAATACCGCCGACCCGAATGCGCCGCCCGAACCCGGCTCTTCGCCCAATCGCGCGCGTCTGACGGTCAACTTTGTCAAGTACCAAGACCGCAACGGCGTGAAGACTTTCGACATCATGGAAGAGATACGCGAGACGGTGCAGAAGTACCCCGGAACGCAAATCGTGGTCGATAAAAACGCGGACGGTCCGCCGGCGGGTGCGCCGATTAACATCGAAATATCGAGCGAAAATCTGGACGAACTGCTGACCGAATCCACCGAAATTATCAACTACATCAACGAGCAAAACATCCCCGGTATCGAGGAGTTGAAATCGAATGTAAAGCTGGGAAAACCCGAGTTGGAAATCAAAATCGACCGCGAGGCGGCACGGCGTTACGGGCTTTCGACCTACATGATTGCCGATGCGATACGCACCTCGGTATTCGGAAAAGAAGTGAGCAAATACAAAGACGGTGAGGACGAATATGAAATAAATCTGCGCCTCGCACCCGAGTACCGGCAAAGCGTCGATGCCCTGCTCAATCAGCGCATCACCTTCCGCGACCCGACCAACGGACGCGTGTCGCAGGTGCCCGTTTCGGCGGTGGCGAGCATCGACTACACGAGCACTTATTCTTCTATTCAGCGGAAGGATTTGGAGCGCGTCATCACCATTTCTTCCAACGTACTGAAGGATTTTAACGCGCAGGAAATCAACGACGAACTTCGCATTCTCATGGCGGAATACGACTTTCCCGCCGGCATCACCTACGAGTTTACGGGCGAGCAGCAGCAGCAGGCGGAAGACATGGCCTTCTTGGGTCGCGCCTTTTTGGTAGCGGTTTTCGTCATCTTTATCATTTTGGTTTCGCAGTTTAACAGCGTCACCGCGCCGTTCATCATCGTCCTGTCGATTTTGTTCAGCATCATCGGTGTGCTGTTAGGTTACCTTGTCACGGACCGCGATTACTCCGTGATTTTCAGCAGCGTCGGTATCATCTCGCTTGCCGGGGTCGTGGTCAACAACGCCATCGTCCTCATCGACTACATTAACTTGCTGGTCAAACGAAAACTCCGCGAGCGCGGTCTGACCGAGCGACACGAACTGACTTTCAAGGAAATCAAAGAAGCCATCATTCAAGGCGGTGCCACCCGTCTGCGCCCCGTTTTGCTGACGGCCATCACCACCATTTTGGGTTTGATACCCTTAGCTATCGGCTTCAATTTCAACTTTTTCAGCTTCATCAGCGAGGGCGACGGCAAGTATTTCCTCGGCGGCGACAGTACTGCCATTTGGGGCCCGATGGCCTGGACGGTCATCTACGGTTTGGTCTTTGCGACTTTCCTGACGCTGGTGGTGGTGCCGGTGATGTATTGGTTGTTTTTTAGGTTGAAAATGATGGTGACGGGGAAGAAAAAAGTGGCGTGATTTAAAAAAAAGCAGTTAATCCTTTTTGGGGTTGGCTGCTTTTTTTCTATCTAAAGATTTAGGTATCGATTATTATTTTTAGAATTAATTTTGATTTGAGGTATAAATACTGAATACTGTCAAAATTCCTGAGTTAAATTATGATATTTGCATTGCTCTAAATCATATTTTAACAGGTAAATAGGAAACGCCAAAAAAATCTACTTTCTATGGATTATGGACTATTAGTTGGAGTAATTGGAATAGTTTTGACATTGGTATTTGGATTTATCGGAATTATAATTCCGTACAGAAGAAAAAGTCAACAGACAGTAGAATTCGTGGAAGAAGAAAACATAAATCTTTATAACTCTGTAGTTAAGAATATCAGTGACCTATCACTAAAATTTAAGGATACACCAATAGATGAGAATGTGCATTTGTTTCGTGGCTTCTTAATTAATGTTGGAATACAAGATATTACTCCAGAAATGATTGAAAAGAAATTAAAAATTCTTTTAAGCAAAAATAGTAAATGGCTGAGCGCAAAAATAATAAATAAATCATCTGATTTTAAAGTTGAACTAAATTTCAACAACAACGAATTAGAATTCCACACAGGTTTATTTAGACACAACGAGTTTATTTACTTCGAAGCAATTGCTGAGTCTTCTAGTGTGAATTTGAAAGATGAAATACAAATAGGTCATAGAATTGCAAATACCAAAAGCGTTAGTTACAAATCATTAAACGATTATCTTTTTTTTGAAAATACAAAATTACTATTTTTACCTTCGCTTATTGTATTAATTTTTTCTTTTTTCTCAAATCCAAATAAAATAGAGAGTATAGACTTAAATGTAGTTCCTGAAACAAAAGTAGAAAGTCAACCTATGATTGATTCATCTTTTGTTGATATAAATGAATTTTCTTCTGGTTTCAGACTAATCGACTCCTTAAGAATTGGTATAAATGAAGATATTGAAACCATAGAGAAAAGGGCGGCGATTGCAGAAAATAGGTTAATAAATCTATTTGCTGAATACGATTTAACCGGGAAGGTTATTGAAGATTATTCTTATCTCAAATTACTATTTGAAAATAAAACAAAATTTTATCAGTTTGGTAATAAAGGTAAAATGCAATTTGAATTAGACTCGTATAGAAACTTGACAGTGATAATGATAGCGTATGTTACTTGCTTATTATACGTTATATTTCTAATAAATGATTTTATTACTTATAAAAAACTTAAGCCAACATTCGCTATTATAAAAAATGAAATAATGGAAAGGGAAACCGAAACTGCATCCAATAATCAATAAAATAGTAGTAATTATTCAGTATATTCTATTATTTTTAGTATTTTTTTTTCTATATTCTTGCACTATCTTTTTCAATTGATGAAATTAT
>JAHDCG010000047.1:0-12590 GCA_020629965.1 Saprospiraceae bacterium
TCGGCAACGGTAACAGCTGCCGGCGGTACCGGTCCGTACACCTACGATTGGTCAGACGACGGAGCGGAAACCCCGGATAACGACAGCGCTACCGAAAGCGATTTGGCACCCGGCAGTTACTCCGTAACCGTCACCGATGCCAATAACTGCACCGCAGTCGCCAATGTCACCATCAGCGAACCGGACGATATTTCCGTCACCGGTTTGGTGTCCGATGATTTAAACTGCGACGCGGTCGATGAAGGCGCAATCGGTTTAATGGTCAACGGCGGAAGCCCGGCGTACAGCTATACTTGGACTTTAAACGGTAGCCCCTTCGCTGCGACCACTCCCTCTTTGAGCGGTTTGGCGGGCGGTGTTTACGCAGTCACCGTAACGGATAAAGCAAGTTGTACGGCAACTGCTTCCTTCACGGTTACACAGTTTGCGGGCTTCACCGCAGCGGTTAATACTGTCACCAACGAAACCTGTAACGAAGCCAACGACGGTACGGCAACGGTCACTATGACCGACGGCGCGGCACCTTTCGATTTTGCTTGGTCAAACGGTAACAGCGACCAAACGGCTACGGGTCTTTCGGCTGATGCGCCTATGCCTTACAGCGTAACCGTCACGGACGCTAACGGATGCTCTGCTGTCGTAACCGGCGTCACCGTTACGCAACCCGCAGTACTCGCAGTTTCCTTCACCGAAAACGACGTCATCTGCGCGGGCGCAAGCAACGGCTCTGCCGTAGCAAACGTTACCGGCGGCACGGCGAACTACACTTACACTTGGTCTGACGGTCAAAATACGCAGGAGGCAGAAAACCTCAGCGCAGGCGTTTACCTCGTCACCGTCACCGACATGAACGGCTGCGAAGTCATCGGTCAGGCGACTATCGACGACGGCACCGACCCGGCTGTATTTGCAGTCACGGGCGACGATGTCACCGCTTGCACCGACGCAACTGCGAATAACACCGTAACGGTAGGCGTCATGAACTCCGAAACGGGTGTGACTTACACCTTGTTATTAGACGGTACGGCACAAACCCCGACCGTAGCCGGAACGGGTGCAGCGATTGATTTCGGCGCACAAAGCACGGCGGGTATTTACACCGTTACCGCAACTTCCGACACAGGCAACTGCGTCTCGGAAATGACCGGCTCGGTCACTCTGACTATTGAAGACGCACCGACGGTTTTTGCTGTCACGGGCGGCAATGTCACGGTTTGCGAAGATGCAAATACCGGTGTAACCGTAGGCATCGCTAACTCACAGGTCGGCGTGACTTACACTTTATTCCTCGGCACAATGAGTACCGGTCAGACTATCTCCGGCGACGGCGCGGCAATCGACTTCGGTGCTCAAACCGCTGCGGGTACTTACACCGTAGTCGCGGTCGATGACAATAACGCTTGCGATACCGATATGACCGGCTCTGCTTCGTTGACAATTACAACTTTACCGGTTGTACAAATCGACGACGCAACGAATGTATGTGAAGACGACGCGGCAATTACGCTGCAAGGTTCGGACGGTACGACTGATTATACCTCGGGTGTATTCTCGGGCGCGGGCATTACCAACGGCGGCAACAACGGAACGGCGACATTCACGCCTTCCGCAGCTTTAATCGGCGTCAATACCGTGACTTACACTTACATGGCTAACGGTTGCAGCAACAGCACCACGGTCGATATCGAAGTATTTGAAGCACCGACGGTAAGCGCGGGTGCAGACCAAACGGTTTGTGCGGACGCAGCGGCGGTTATTATTTCGGGTTCCATCGGCGGCGGCGCGAGTTCCGCGACTTGGACAACGGACGGTACAGGTACTTTTGACAATGTGAACAGCCCGACGACGGAATACAATCCGAGTCCGGCAGACATCACGGCGGGTACGGTTACCCTGACTTTGACAACCGATGCCAACGGAGAATGTGAGGCAGTCAATGACGCATTGACTTTGACCATCACCCCGAACCCGACGGCAGCTATTTCCGGCGATAACGAAATTTGTGTCGGAGAAAGCTCGACCCTGACCGCATCCGGCGGAGGTACTTACCTGTGGGAAGACGGAACGACGACCACGGCAGAACGCACGGTCAGCCCGGCGAGCACCACGGTTTACTCGGTTCTCGTGACGGACAACGGTTGCTCTTCTACGGCTCAATTCACCGTTACCGTCAATGAATTACCGACGGCTTACGCAGGCGAAGATGTAGAAATCTGCAACGGTGCAAGTACGACTTTGACGGCTTCCGGCGGCGATACTTATCAATGGACGGACGGTCCGGCAACGGCAACGTACAGCGTTTCACCGACAACGACAACCACTTATACCGTCATCGTAACCGACGCAAACAACTGCACTGATACCGACCAAGTAACGGTCGTCGTCAATGACACACCGACCGCGACAATCACGACGGATGCCGTGAACAATGCAATTTGCGCAGGCGAAAGTATTACCCTCAGCGCAAGCGGCGGCGAAAGCTACGCATGGATGAACGGCCCGGCAACAGCGGATTGGACAGTCAGCCCGACGGCTGATATGATGTACACCGTAACCGTCACCGATGCAAACGGCTGTGCCGATATTGAAACGGTCTCCGTTACCGTCAATACCGCACCGACGGCAGGAATTACGGTCGATGAAACCATCGACTGTGCCGGCGGTAACGAAGGCGAGTTAACCGCAACCGGCGGTACAAGCTACGAGTGGAGCAACGGTCTGACCGATGCGACTGTCACGGGCTTAGTTGCCGGTACTTACACCGTCACCGTCACCGACGCCAACGGCTGTACCGATACCGAAACGGTTACGCTCACCGAGCCGACCGAATTGACTGCAACCATTATCGCACAAAGCGACGCGGACTGCAACGCCGGTACTGACGGCAGCGCAACGGTCGCGGGAGCGGGCGGTACGATGCCTTACACTTACGCGTGGAGCGATACTTCTGCCGGTGCGACTCTGACCGCAGAGGCGGGAACTTACACCGTCACCGTTACCGATGCCAACGATTGCGAAGCAGTCACAAGCGTCAATATCGGCGAGCCGAATGCGATTGAAGTCAATATTATTGCGCAAACCAATGTGGACTGCAACGGCAACTCGACCGGTAGCGTGACCTTGAGCGCAACGGGCGGCGACGACAGCTACACTTACACCTTTATGACCACCGACGCGACTCCGGTTGCAGCGGGTACGATTGCGGGTAATGTAGTCAGCGGATTAGCCGCCGGCACTTACACCGCAACGGCTACCGACGGCAACGGATGCACGGGTACGGTCAGCGTAACCATCACCCAACCGACTGCGGCACTCACGGCGGGTACAACGGGTGACGCACTCAAATGTAGCGGCGATAACGACGGCATCATCGAAGTAGAGGCAGCGGGCGGAACCGAACCTTACACTTACGAATGGGAAGATGAAAATCTGCAAATTGTCGGTACCGACGAAGCAGTCGGAGGTTTGGCCGCAGGCGATTACGACGTAACAGTGACCGATGCGAAAGGCTGTACAATTACGGCAAGTGCGGAAGTAACCCAACCTATGGCATTAGCCCTCAGCGGGACAACCACCGATGTAGATTGCAACGGCGCAGCAACCGGCGCGATTGACTTGACCGTCAGCGGCGGCACGATTGCAACCGCAGCTGAATTTGCTTGGAGCAACGGCGCGACGACGGAAGACTTGACTGCACTCGCAGCGGGTACTTACACTGTCACCGTTACTGATGATAACGATTGTACGGCTGAAATGAGTTTCACCATCGACGAACCTGCGGCACTCATTGCCGTGGCTTCCGGAACGGATGAGACCTGTACGGCGGCAGACGACGCGACGGTTACTGTAACCATCAGCGGCGGTACTCCGGCGACTACCGGCTCTGCTTACCTGATTGACTGGGAAGACGATGCTGACCAAGGCACTTCAATCGGTTCGACGGCGACGTTGAACGAACTTGCAGCGGGTACTTACAATGTGACCGTATTCGATAACAATCTTTGCGAAGCAACCGCACAGGTTATCGTCGGCGAACCAACGGCCTTGACCTTGACTTTAGACTCTGACGACGAAACCTGCGGCGCACAAAATGCGACCGTCACTTCCTCGGCAGGCGGCGGAACCGGTATGCTCACTTACTTGTGGAGCAACGGCTCGACCGACCAAGACCTGACGAATGTCAGCGCAGGTATGTACACTCTGACCGTCACCGACGCCAACGGCTGTACAATTTCCGTGACCGAAACCGTCAACAGCAGCGGCACGATTACCGCTACTGCAATGACCGTTTCTAACGTAAGTTGTAACGGTGGCAACGATGGTGCGGTCAGTGCAGTCGGCTCTGCGGGCGCAGCACCTTATAGCTACCTGTGGAGTAACGGCTCGACCGACGCGGTACAAACGGGCTTGACTCAAGGCACTTACAATGTGACAATTACGGACAACAACGGCTGCAGCGCGAGCGCATCCGCAATCGTAAATCAGCCGGACGCCTTGACTTGGACGACGGTGCCGAGTGCAACCGATGTCACTTGTAACGGCGGCAACGACGGTGCGGTAACGGCAGTCGCCGCGGGCGGCACACCGACCGTTACCTACACTTGGGAAGACGGCGACGGAAATTCCGTTACCGACCTCTCTGCTTTGACCGCAGGTACTTACCACGTCACCGCGACGGACAGCGAAGGTTGTACGCTCGAAGGCTCGACCGTAGTCAATGAACCGGCTGCTGTCTCAATCAGCGGCGTAACTACCGATGTACTCTGCAACGGCTCAAGCACAGGTGCAATCGACCTGACCGCAACCGGCGGAACGGGTGCATTGACCTACGCATGGAGTAACAACGCAATGACGGAAGACCTCAGCGCATTAGCAGCGGGTACTTACACGGTCACCGTTACCGACGCAAGCTCTTGTACGGCTACGATGAGTTTCACCCTCACACAACCCAACGCTTTAACCTTAGCGGAAACCTCGGAAGATGCAGACTGCAACGGCGGCTTCGGTAATATCGTAGCGAGTGCATCGGGCGGCACAGAACCGTTTGTGTACAGCGTGAATAACGGAACGGTAAGCTCACCGCAACAAAGCAACCCGATATTCGGGGTGCCGGCGGGTACTTACTCTTTGACGGTTACGGATGCCGACTTCTGTACGACGACAATTTCCGGTATTGCTATCGGTGAACCGGATGCATTAACGGCAACCTTGAACGCTTCAACAAACCCGGACTGCAACGGCGGCGATAACGGAACAATCGCCATCGACATCGCGGGCGGTACGACACCTTACGATTTTGCTTGGAATAACGGCGACAACATTGAAGACCTGACCGGCTTGACCGCAGGTACTTACCAAGTCACCGTCACCGATGCCAACGGATGTACGGCGAGCCTTGCGACGGCAGTCACTCTCAGCGAGGGCACGACAGTCACCGCAGCAATCGGCACACCGACTAACGTAAGCTGTAACGGCGGCGCGGACGGTACGGCTACCGCAAGCGGCGGCACGACTTACCTGTGGAGCGACGGACAAACGACGGCAACAGCAACCGGCTTAACAGCGGGTACTTACACCGTTACCGTTTCCGACGGAAACGGTTGCAGCGACGTGGCTTCGGTCAATATCGTCGAGCCGGCGAATGCAATGACTTTGAGTCTTGCGGCTACGGACATCGACTGCCACAGCGGCAGCGACGGTACGATTACTCCGACCGTCAGCAATGCGAACGGAACGGTAACATTTACCGTAAACGGTATGGCGGCGACTTTAACCGCAGGTGAATTTACCGGCTTAGCAGCGGGAGACTACACGGTAGTCGCTGCGGCAAACGGCTGTACGGCTTCCGAAAATATTACCGTTACCCAACCGGCACCGCTCTCGGCAACGGCAGCGGGCACCGACCCAACGACATCGGGCGGTACGAACGGCTCAGCTACGGTGACACCGGCAGGCGGCACGACCCCTTACACTTTCGCTTGGAGTACAAGTCCGGCACAAACCGACGCTACGGCAACGGGTTTGGCTGCGGGTACTTATACGGTGACTGTCACCGATGCGAATGACTGTACGACTACGGCAACCGTGACTTTGGGTCAGCCGAGTACGCTTGTCTTGACCATGAGCGGTACGGATGCGGCTTGTAACGCCGACAATAACGGTACGGCAAGTGTCGATGTCACCGGCGGTACTCCGAATTACAGCTATAACTGGGAGAATGCAGCCAATGCCGGTACGAGTATCGGAACCACCGCATCGTTGACCGGTCTTGCCGCAGGGACATACAACGTTACCGTCACCGACGCGAACAACGCCACGGCGACCGGCAACTACACAGTAGGCGAACCGACGGCAATCGACTTAATGTTTGTCACGATGAATGCAACCTGCACCGATGGTGAAGACGGGTCGGTCGAGACGACGATTACCGGCGGCACGGCTCCTTTCGATTACTTTGTGTTGGACGATGATAATCAAAGTGTCAATTCGGGTGCAACCGACGGCACGGCGACCGTTCCGACCATCGAATTGCCGCAGGGTGATTACACTTTCATTGCGCACGATGCCAATGATTGTATTTACACGGAAACCTTCACTATCGGCGGCGGCGACAATGTAGCTCCGACGGCAATTTGCCAAGACGTAACGGTTACTTTGGATGCAGACGGCAACGGTACTTTGACGGCGGAAGAAGTCGATAACGAAAGCACGGACAACTGTACGGTTGCCTCGCTTTCCGTTGACCAAACCGCATTTACTTGTGCCGATATTGCAAACAACCCGAATACGGTTACTCTGACAGCGACGGATGCTGCGGGCTTGACGGGTACTTGTACGGCGAATGTAACGGTCGAAGATGCGAGCGCGCCGACTTCCGCGCTTTGCGGTTCTTTCTTCACGGTCACACTCGATGCCGCAGGTAACGGCGTAATGACGGCTGCGGATATTGCCGCAACGGATAATTGCTCGACCGCACCGACCGTCGCTTTCTTTGTGCCGGCACAAGGTCCGGAAGCAAACTTCGACTGTGAAGAAGCGGGTACGACGCAACTCGTCATTGCCGAACTCGCAGACGACAACGGTAACACGACTTCCTGCATGGTATTCGTATCGGTGGTAGATGATACACCGCCGGTTGCGGCTTGTGTCAGTGACATTACCGTACAATTGGATGCAGCGGGCGCAGCGACTATTACCACCGCCGACACCGATGACGGCAGCGCGGATGTTTGCTCGGATGTGACTTTGACTTTGGATAACGATGCGTTCGACTGCGACGATGTGGCAGCGGTACAAGTCGTCACCATGACCGTCACGGACAAAAGCGGCAACAGCGCGACCTGTACGACAAATGTGACGGTGGAAGACAACGTTAGCCCGACGGCACTTTGTAACCCGGCAGTCGATGTGGTCTTGGATGCGACCGGCAACGGTACCCTCACGACCGGCGCGGTCGATAACGGCAGCAGCGATAACTGCACACCGGTGACTTTGAGTTTGGATGTGACTGCTTTTGATTGCACGGCGATTCCCGACAATACGACGACGGTAACGATGACGGTGACGGATGCTTACAGCAATGCAAGTACCTGTACGACCGAAGTAACGGTCATTGACAACACCTTACCCGATGCGGTTTGTGTCGATTTAACCGATGTTCAATTGGATGCAAACGGCGAGGCTTCGATTACTCCGGCGCAGGTCGGCTCGGGCAGCACGGATGCTTGCGGCGTGATGACTTTGGCTTTAGATGTTGAAGACTTCACTTGTGCGAATGTCGGTGCCGGTACCGTGACCTTAACGGTGACGGATAACAACGGTAACGAAGCGACTTGTACGGCGAATGTCGAAATTGTCGATGAAGTAGTACCGATGGCCGTGTGTGCGGATGACTTTACGGTCGATTTGGATGCAACGGGTGCGGCGACTTTGACGGCAGCACAAATCGAAAACGGCAGCACGGATGCCTGCGGTATTGCAAGCACGACGATTGCTCCGAATGCGCTCGATTGCACAAATATCGACACGCCGTTGGCAGTTACTTTAACGGTAACGGACAACAACGGCAACGAAGCGACTTGTACAACCAACGTCTCGGCGGCGGATGTCACCGCACCGACTTCCGCGCTATGCGGCAGCGCGACGGCTTTCGTTTTACAGTTGGATGCAGCGGGTACGGCTACCGTACCGGGCACGGCATTTAACGCAGTCGATGAATGCGGCGGCACGGTAACGGTGAACTTCACCGACCCGACCGACCCGACTTTCGGATGTGCGGATGTCAGCGCATTGCAAACGGTCGAGGCGACCTTTACCGATGAAGCGGGCAATACTTCCGCAGCGTGCGCGATTTCGGTCGATGTACAAGATACGGTCGATCCGACGGCAGCTTGTTTGGCAACTTTTACGGTTGTCTTAGACAGCGACGGCGAAGGTACGATTGCAGCGGACGGCAGCGACATTGACGACGGCAGCAGCGATGCCTGCGGTATTCAAGCTACTTCCGTTGACGTGACGATGTTTACTTGTACAGACATTACGGCTCCGGTCGATGTAACGTTGACGGTGACGGATGTAAACGGGAACGAAAGCACTTGTGTAACTCCGGTGACGGTAGCCGACGAAGAAGCACCGACTGCTTTGGAATGCAATAATTTCTCTGCACCGATTGACTTGGTCTTGGACGCAAACGGCATGACGGCATTGACTGCCGCTGATTTGACCGTCGCTGACAACTGCACCGACCCGGCAAACGTGCTGATTACTTTCAGCTCTACCTCTTCTTTCACTTGTGCGGATGTCGGACAGCAGCTTGTCTTCTCTAATTTGGAAGACGAAAGCGGCAACGACCAATCTTGTATGGTAGTCGTAAATGTGGTCGATAATACCGCGCCCGCAGCGATTTGTCAAGCGACTTTCGATGCGATTTTGGACACCGGCGGAGAAGCGACGATTACGACCGCCGACATCGACAACGGCAGTAATGACAACTGCGGTATTGCGTCTTTGGCATTAGATCGCACCGACTTTACCTGTGCCGACATTGCGAATAACCCGACGACGGTTACTTTAACGGTGACGGATAATAACGGCTTGACGAGTACTTGTACTTCGGATGTGACGGTCGTTGATAACACCGACCCGATCGCATTGTGTAAGCCCGCGTTTAACGCGGACTTGAATGCAGGCGGTACGGCTTCGATTACCCTTGCACAAATTGACAACGGCAGTTCGGATGTATGTTCGGCGGTAACGACGGCAATCGACGTGATGAACTTCGACTGCTCCGACATTGGACCGAACGACGTGACCTTGACCGTCACCGACGCGAGTAATAACACTGCAACTTGTGTCACCGTAGTAACGGTACGCGACCGCAGAGCACCGACATCGACGACTTGTAATAACTTCAGCAACCCGATAGTCCTCAATTTGGATGCAAACGGTGCGGCGGAGTTGATGATTAGTCAAATCAACGTGATCGATAACTGTACGGCTCCGGCGAATATCATTGTGACTTTCCAAAACGACGCGACCTTCGACTGTACCGAAATCGGACAGCAGCTCGTATTCTCTAATTTGGAAGACGAAAGCGGCAATAACCGCTCTTGCATGATTATCGTAGATGTGCAGGATAATACGGCACCGACGGCGACTTGTAATGCAACCTTTACCGCAACATTGGATGCACAAGGTGAATTTACGCTCACGACCGCCGACATCGACAACGGCAGCAGCGACAACTGTAACGTGGCTTCGCTTGCCTTAGATATTACCGAGTTTACCTGCGCCGACGCCGCGAATAATCCGAATACGGTGACTTTGACGGTAACGGACGACAGCGGTAACACGAGTACCTGTACTTCGGATGTCACCGTGACCGATGCGGTCGCTCCGACGGCAAACTGTGCCGACGACTTCACTTTAGCATTAGACGCGAACGGCGACGCGGCGATTATCGCAGCCGACATCGACAACGGAAGTTCGGATGTTTGCTCGGCGGTGACGACGACCATCGACGTGACGGATTTCGACTGTGCAGACCTCGGTGCCAATACCGTCACCCTGACGGTAACGGATGCGGGCGGCAACGACGCGACCTGTACGACGACGGTAACGATTACCGACGAAACGGCACCGACCTCGGCTGCCTGCGGTACCGAAATTACCGTTGACCTGAATGGCTCGGGTACGATTACTTTAACTTCCGGTCTGTTTGCTCCGACGGATAATTGCTCGGCTATGGTGGACATCGACGTGACTTTCACGCAACCGACCGACCCGACTTTCGACTGCGAAGATGCCGGTACGCAACAGTTGGTTTTTGCCGACTTGACGGATGCGTCGGGCAACGGTACGAGCTGTATGTTGACGGTCAATATCGCGGACGGTCTCGCGCCGAATGCGGTCTGTGTCAACTCTCCGTACTTCGTAAACTTGGGAACCGACGGTACGGCTGCGATAACCGCCGCCGACATCGACAACGGCAGCAACGACAACTGCACGGCAAACGCCGATTTGACCTTGAGTCTCGATATTTTCAAGTTTGACTGCGACGATTTGGATGCACCGGTCACGACAGAACTCACCGTGACCGATGATGCAGGCAACACGGCGACCTGTACGACGGATGTAACGGTCAGAGAAAACATCGAACCGGTGGTCGATATTTGTGTCAGCCCGGTCACGGTGACGGTCGAGTTGGATGCTGCCGGCGACGGTACGCTGAACCTGAGCGACATCGGAAACTACGAGGATAACTGTACGGAATTCGGAGATTTAAACGCTGCTTTCTACGATGATTTCATTTTGAACGGCGGTAATAATCTCGGCGCAAGCATTGATTACGATTGTAATGATTTGGGTGCGCAAACTGCGGTGATTGTTGTCGGCGACGAAAGCAATAACGTGGAGCAATGCGAATTTAACATCAACGTAACCGACCCGACGGGCAACTGTACGGCTATTCCGTTTACTTCAAACGGCGACGCGAACGAAGCCGAGGAAAGAGCGGAACGCGAACTCGACGTTATCGAAGGCGAGGTGAGCATTACCTCTGTCATTGCAAAGCCGAACCCGTTCTCCGTGCGCACACGCATCGAGTATGTGCTGAATGTACCGACGGAAGTCAACGTCAGCGTTTACGACTTGGCGGGACGGTTGGTGACGGAGTTGAGCAGAGGCACACAAGGCAGCGGCAAACACGCGGTGACCTGGGAGCCTGCGGGCGACACGGCACCGGGCAGCTACTTCGTAGTCATTCAGACTGCGGAAGGCGCGCGCCGCATCGTACAAGTACAGAAAGTCAGATAATTCATAACGGCGGTCGGCATATTTCCTGCGGGAGATATGTCCGACCGCCGTTTTTTTTTAACCCTTTAATAATTCTAATTCACCCTAAGAAATGCGCCGCTTATTTCTGCGATGCGTTCTTCAAAAAACAAAAAATTATGTTCATAAAATTACCATTTACAACTAATCGCGTCTTTACGCTTGCTCTCGTTTGTTTCGCCTTTACTTTTTCGGCAAACAACATCTTCGGACAGGCCTGTGCGGATGAAATTTCGGGATTTTGCAGCCCGACCAACCTCAGTATCACGGCGGATTTTGACGTGGAGAACACTTTGGGAACCTGTCCGGCTAACATTACCGTCAGTGACGGCATAAACTCTATCACATTGCCGCGCTTAACGGCAATTTGCAATACAAATGAAGAGTCTTACTTCAAGATGTTAGACCAAAATGATCCGGCGGATACTTACAACTGTGGTGCCGCCAACGCTGCCGTTGACCTCGGTAATATGGTTTGCAACTACGATGTCTCCGCCGGATTTAACGGTATGTCGGCACTGCCCGTCGAGTTGGCGATGTTTAAAGCCTACACGAATACGGCTTCCGTGCTTTTAAAATGGGAGTCGATTATGGAAATCAACAACGAATACTTCACGGTAGAACGCTCGACGGACGGCAGAAACTTCGAATCTATCGGTGACATCGACGGCGCGGGTACTTCGGGCGAAAGAAATCGCTATGTACTGGCAGACAAATATCCGGCGGAAGGCACGAATTACTACCGCCTGAAGCAAACGGATTTTGACGGCAAATCGGAATACTTTCCCGTCGTAGCGGTCGAGTTCAGCCAAACGGGTGCGATTTCCGTTTATCCGAACCCTGTCCGCGAGTCGCTCAATATGACCGTCACGGGCGCGAAAGACGATGCGGCGGAAGTCAGTATTTTTTCTCTGTCTTCCGGTCAAATCGTTTACTCCGCACAGACTTATTTGAACGGAAACAAAGCGGAAATCGACGTACAAAATTTGCCGAAGGGCATGTATAATGTGGTGCTGACAACGGGCAGAAAGGCTTTTAATACTAAGTTTGTGAAGCAGTAAAATGAGCGTTAAATTGTTGAATCGTTGAGGTGTTGAATTGTTGAGGACACAATTATAACGCGTGATTTTTTGGATGCAAGTTCAACGATTCAACAACTCAACAAAAATATGAAACACTAATTCTAAAGTTTAACCGCTTAAAGAAAACCTTTCTTATTTTGGGTTAGGTTTATTTAGGGTTATTGAGGGCGTAGCTGA
>JAHDCG010000047.1:12690-15534 GCA_020629965.1 Saprospiraceae bacterium
ATCCGACAGGTTCATAATGCCTGTTTTTCTTACGTCACGCCCCGCGTACCTTCCGACCCGAAACTCATTCACGTTTCCGAAGAAATGCTGCGCAATATCGGTCTCGATGCCGATGCTAAAGACGACCCGGAGTTTTTAAAAGTCTTTACCGGCGCGCAGGTTCCGGACGAAATGCAGCCCTACGCGATGTGTTACGGCGGGCATCAATTCGGGCACTGGGCGGGTCAACTCGGCGACGGCAGAGCCATCAATTTAGCCGAAGTCGTACACGATAACCAACGTTGGGCACTGCAACTCAAAGGGGCGGGGGAGACGCCCTACTCGCGCCGCGCCGACGGGCTTGCCGTGCTGCGCTCTTCCGTGCGCGAGCACTTGTGCAGCGAAGCCATGTATCACCTCGGCGTGCCGACGACCCGTTCGCTTTCGCTTGCGCTGACGGGCGATAAAGTGCTGCGCGATGTGATGTACGACGGCAATACGGCTTACGAAAAAGGGGCGGTCGTTTGTCGTGTTGCACCTTCTTTTATTCGCTTCGGGAACTTCCAAATTTTGGCTTATCGCGGCGACACGGACACGCTGCGCCGACTCACCGATTATACATTCAGGCACTTTTATCCCGGTATCGAAGTCGGTACCAAAGCCGGTTATATCGAATTTTTTCGGCAGGTCACGGAGCGTACTTTGGACATGATAATCCATTGGCAGCGCGTCGGTTTTGTGCACGGCGTGATGAATACGGACAATCTGTCGATTTTGGGATTAACCATCGACTACGGCCCCTACGGTTGGCTCGAAGGCTACGATCACAATTGGACGCCCAATACTACCGACCGCGCTAATCGCCGCTACCGCTTCGGTAATCAAGCGGGTATCGGGCTGTGGAACTTGGCACAACTCGGCAGCGCAATTTACCCTTTGGTCGAAGAAAAAGAACCTTTGGAAGCGATTTTGCAAAATTATAAAAGCCTTTACGCCAAAAAAGACCGCCTGATGATGTCGGCTAAACTCGGCTTGGAAACCGAACACCCGGAAGCCGACCGCGACCTCATCAATGAACTCGAAGAAACGCTGCACGCGACCGAAACGGACATGACGATTTTCTTTCGCAATCTGGCTGATTTCAAAAAAGACACCGCAATCGACCCGAACGGAGCGTTTTTAAGTGCCGTCAAAGATGCCTTTTACAAACCCGATGAACTGACCGGCGAGGTCTTGACCGCTTGGCAAAGTTGGTTTGAAAAATACGCCGCTCGCCTGCAAAAAGAGACCCGCAGCGACACCGACCGCCGCACCGCTATGAACGCCGTTAATCCAAAATACGTGCTGCGCAATTGGATGGCACAGCAGGCTATCGACAAAGCCGACGCGGGGGATTATTCCCTTATCGACGAGTTGTACAAAATGCTGAAAAAGCCTTACGCGGAGCAGCCGGAACACGAGCGGTGGTTTGCGAAAAGACCGGAATGGGCGCGGCATAAAATGGGGTGTTCGATGTTGTCATGTAGTTCGTAGCTTGTCCTTTTATTGTGTAGAGACGTTGCACTGCGACGTCTTTCCCGGAGTACTTCTAAATATTCAAAACTAATCACAAATCCATGAATCACAACCGTTTAGACCTTAGCGAACTCGAAATCGGAAAGCCGTTGCCCGAGTGGTTTCTCGACCCGATATTCGCCGACCAAACCGTACCGCAGCCTGCCGATTTTACCGGCAAGCCGCTGCTGATTTTGTTTTTCAGTCTCGGCTGTCCGGGTTGTTTGGGGCGGGCAATTCCTTATGCCAATCGTGTCACGGTCGAAAACGGGGAGCAGGTAAATGTTCTCGGTATTCACACCGATTTTTCGGGTATTGAAATTAAACCGGAACGCTTTGTGGAGGCGCAAAAGGAGTTTTACATCCGCTTTCCGATTTTTGCCGACCAAAATTACGACACTACTTTCTTGGATTACGGCGCGGGCGGCACCCCGCACTGGATTTTGACGGACCAAAGAGGAATTGTGGTGTATTCGATTTTCGGGAGCGACCCGAATAATGCGCTGTTAAGATTGGATTTGAAGATGGGGGAGATGGGGGTGCAGAGGTCGGGAAGTTGAGAGGTTGGGTAGTTGAGAGGTTGGGCGGTTCACGCACGTTTGTGGCAAGTCGGAAACGCAGACGATACGGATACAGCGGATTTTTGCGGATTTTTTTCGTAAGCCGATTTTGTAAAGACGCGGGAAAACGCGTCTCTGCCCGGAGAACAAAATAAAATTTAAAATCAAAAAACACAGCCGTTTTTTAATACGCCCGCATAACTTTAGACGTGCAGTTGCACGTCTCTATAAAAGGAGGAAGCAGACGCTCGGATAACTCAAAATATCAGAAAAATCCACGACACAACCATCATCCACCAACTATCAACCACCAACCAACTTGAATTTCATCCAAATCTTAAAGCGTGCCAATAAAGGCAATCCCGCCCCGAACCGCCGCGTCGAAAAAACGGCGGAGGAATGGCGCGCAATATTATCGCCGGAAGTCTATCGCATCACGCGCGAAAAGGGGACGGAAAAGGCATTCAGTTCCGAAATGTGTTATGCTTTCGAGCCGGGTATTTATGCCTGCGCCTGCTGCAAAACGCCGCTTTTCGACAATGCGCAAAAGTTTAAATCCAACAGCGGTTGGCCGTCATTTTCGGAGCCTGTGCAGGATAATGTTATTGCTTATCACAAAGACCGGGGTTTCGGCAGTTACCGCATCGAGGCGGTTTGTAATGTTTGTGATGCGCATCTCGGACACGTTTTTGAAGACGGGCCGCCGCCGACCGGAGTGCGGTTTTGTATCAACGCACTTGCGTTGCAAACG
>JAHDCG010000047.1:15634-27774 GCA_020629965.1 Saprospiraceae bacterium
CGGGCCGCCGCCGACCGGAGTGCGGTTTTGTATCAACGCACTTGCGTTGCAAACGGTGGACGGTGGTGCGACGGACGGTTGACGGGGGGGACAGGTTATTATTTTTTGTTTTATGCCTTGTCAGAAAATCATTTTTACGCCTGCATTTATTCCGAAACTCACCGCCCGCACCCGCACGTTTTCCTCGAAAAGCAGACCGCTTTGCCACGCGGCGCGTGGTTCTGCCGTCAGCCAAATTTTATCCGTGAGGCGGTAGCCGAACTGCCCGCCGATACGTGCGCTGATGCCGAAATCTTTGCAAAGAACGGGTGTCGTGTTTTGATTAAAATCCAAAATTTCACCGTTCAAATCGAGTGTTCTGCCTGATTGATTAAGCAAAAAATTGAAGCCGACGCCGACATTCACGCCGTACATAAACTTGCCCTGCGTGCGATAGCGACCGATTTCCAACGGAATTTCTAAGAGACGATACTGATTGTAATGCTCAATGCGGCGCGTATCGGTCACGGTGACGGTCGTGTCACCGAAAACTTGATTTTGCACCGCGCCGGTGCTGTCGATAAAAACGGTTTTCAGAACCTGACTCTGTAAAACGTTCCGCGTTGTCGTTTGCCGGAAGTCAAAACGGGTATTAAAAGTGTGCAAAGCAACGCCCGTGCGCAGTTGCCAACCTTGATACGTCGCGCCGATATTTACGCCGACGGTGTTGCCGATTAAGCCGTTTTCGCTTTTATTTTCGATTGCATCGGTCAAAGAATCCGTTTGCAATTGAAAATCGGTCAGCAGCGTATTTGCGCCGCCGTAGAGGTCGCCGAAAAAGGCAATTTCTTTTGTCTTTTTATCCTTTTTAATCAGTGGCGAAAATTCTATTACAAAAGAGTCTAAAGCCGTCTTATCTTCATTTTGCAAAAGGGTAAAAGCCGTGAAAAGTAAAGGACTTGCTTCTTCTTTTTCGCCTGCGTTTTTCACGGAGTCGGCACCGTTTTTATTTTGCTTTTTCGCTGTAATATCGGTCTCGTTTCCAAAAATCGGCGCGCCGTTTTTCTTATCTGTTTTAGTCGGAAGAGGAGCGGGGTTTTTATTTTCGGAAAGTGAGTTTATTGCTTGATTTTCAATAACTTGTGAGGCGATGTCGGCAACGTTTTTATCAACGTTTGCAGTACTTTTTACTTCCCGAGTGTCGTTTGCAAAAGCATTTTCTTCGTCTGCTTTGGTGCTTCCTTTTTTTGCTGTCGCAAGGTCGTTTTTTTCGACGATTTTATCTTTTAAATCGGACTTCTCGACTACGTCCGACGCATCTGCACCGACTGCCGACTTTTCTTTTTCTGCATTCGTTTTTGAACCCGAATTTTCCTGCAAAGTCGCGGTCGCTTCGGTCGCAACTTCCGTCGATTTATTTTCGGAAAATACCGCTCCGTCTCCCGTATTTTTCACCGTCGTATCATTCCGCAGAAGTATAAAACCGACCGCCGCGACGAGCAAAAGCAGTACCGCCCCGCCGAGATAAGTCCACGGAAAACCCTTCGCCGCAGCGCCTTCATCCAACTCGCCGGCGATGTCTTCCCACAGTCCTTCCGCGTCGAAATCATCGTGCGGCAATTCCCGGTTGTGAAATCTTTTTTTGTACTCGTCTTCCATGTTTTTCTGATTTTTAAAAAAGCAAAAGCAACACTAAAACCGAAACCCCTGCCCCCAAACGCAGCAACTCCGACTTGCGCAGCCAATTCTTTGCCCGACTCAACTTTTGCCGCGAAACCGCTTCCGAAATTTGTAACATCTCCGCAATCTCCCGATGATTATATTCGTCGATGACAAAAAGGTTAAATATCTCCGCGTAGCCCGCCGGCATTGCCCGCAGAGCATCCAGCATCGTCTCGTCCGTGATTTTTTCGGTGTACGTGCCGACCTCTTCCGTACCTTCGCGCGGCACATTTTCAATCTCCTCCGCCGGCAGTCCGATGACTCGCTCGTTGTAATTCAAACAAGTATTTATCGTCATGCGCGCCGCCCAACTTTTCAGCGGTGCTTTTGCCGGGTCGTACTTTTCCAAACTGCGAAACAATTTCACAAAAGTCTCCTGCAGCGCATCTTTTTCGTAAGAAACATCCCGCAAATATCGCCGTGCCACCGCCCGCAAATACGGCAAAAGGGCGAGGTACAGTTTCTTCTGTGCCGCCCGATTTTGTGCTTTGCAAGCCGATATGAGGTCCCGGTCGATGTGCATGAATTATTGCCGCGTAAGCGCGGGGATGGATAATTTTGTTGAATCGTTGAGTTGTTGAATCGTTGAGCGCGTACTTTCTGAAGGGCTTGTACTCATGCAGACTTTTTGCTGACTCCGTAAAAACAATCCGAACGAGAAAAACTGATTTGATAAGTATTGAAATTACTTTTCGTAAAAGTAAAAATAATCAATCAAAGCGACTTTTTTTCATAAAAAGTCACCCTGATTGATTATTTTCAACCGTCAACCGTCAACCGTCAACCGTCAACCGTCAACCGTCAACTACTCAACCGTCAACTACTCAACCGTCAACCGTCAACTACTCAATCGTCACCTCATCCTCCGTTTCACAGCCTTCCGCATCGCTGACCGTGACGGCGTAAGTACCCGCCTGCACTTCATACAAAATCGCATCCGTCGCGCCTTGTGACCAGATGTAATCGAAAGGCGGAGTGCCGCCCGACGGATAAGCATTCAAAATAAAACCGTTGTTGCTCAAAGAGTCGGGAGCCACGTCGATTTCAGTGAAGAAATTGAAACAGGGATCGCCCGAGTTGAAGTTGTAAGCGGCCGTTGCCGAGCAGCCGTTATCATCGAAAATGTTGACAATGTAGGTACCGTACTCGGTGACGGTCGTGGTCTGTACATTCGTGCTGTCGCTCCAAAAGTAAGAAAAAGGCGGCGTACCGCCCGTAATTTCTGCGGTCAACGTGGCTTCGCTGCCGTTTTCCGTCGCCGTGATACTGACGGAAACGTCGGAACAATCGACGACCTCATTGTCGTCTTCCGTTACGCAGCCGTTGGCATCCGTCACCGTGACCGAGTAAATGCCGGGTCCGGCGTTCTCGATGTTAGAGTCGGTATTACCGTTTGACCAGATGAAATCGAAAGGGCCCGTACCGCTTTGCACGACGGCATAGACGGTCAAGCCCGTGCCGCCCGTCGAGTCTTGCGTGGAATATACCTGCACGTCGAAGTTTTCGCAGGGGTCGTTTTCCGTGATTTCATAATTTGCCTCGGCTTCGCAACCGTTGGCATCCGTTACGGTGACGGAGGCGGTTTCGCCGGTAAATTCGATTTCCTGCGTGGTTTCGCCGCTGCTCCAGTCGTAGGTGAAAGGTGCGGTGCCGTCGCTGACCGTTGCCGTCAGGTTGACGGAGTCGGCGGTAAAGCCGATAAAAACCGTAAAGCTGTCGCATTCAATCATTTCTTCGAGAGAAGAGATGTCGTCCTCATTGTTGCAGGAGGTGAAAAAGGACAAGCCGATGCAAGCCGTGACGGTAAAAAAGAAAGTGAAAAATTGTTTGTTAAACATGGTATTGAATTTTTGATTTCGGAACAGCGTCGGGCTGTTTTTCCGTTATGATTTTAGACAAGATTGACAGGATTTTTAGGATTTTTGTTTTGACTTTGCCCTTGCGGGCAGATATGATTTTTTGAATATTTGTCGCCTTTATTGTAAAAGCGATTAGAAAGTGCTTAGAGTCATTCGATCGTCACTTCGTCCTCCGTTTCGCAGCCCTCCGCATCATTGACGGTGACGGCGTAAATGCCGGGTTGCACCTCGAAAAGAATTTGCGTGGCTGCGCCCTGCGACCAACTGTAAGCAAAAGGCGGCGTGCCGCCGGTCGGAAAGGCATTAAGAATGAAGCCGTTGCCGTTGATTGTATCGGACGCCACGTCGATTTCCGTGAAAAAGCCGGCGCAGGGCGAATTGTCGTTTTGATAAAAATAGTCATCCGCAATCGTGCAGCCGTTCGCATCCGTCACCGTGACGGAAAAGGTGTCGGTCTGTGTGACGAAAAGTTCGGGGTTTATTGAGCCGTCGGACCATAGGTAGCTGTACGGCATGCTGCCCCCGCCGACCTCGGTCATGATAGCGGTGCTGTCACCTGCGGTCAACTCGAAGAGGTCGAGCGTCAAATTGCAGAGGACGGTATCGACGGGAATTTCCGGAATTTCCGTTTCGGTTACGTCGATATTTTCTTTGGTGCAAGCCGTGAATACTAAAGCAAAAACTAAAAAAGCAAAAAGAAATTTGTGTGACATAAAGAGTATTTATAAAGAAAATTCAACCGATTTCGGTCGCTTTCGATAACAATACCCGGAGGAAAGGAAGTTTGTGACAGCAGAGAGGATTTTTTTTAAAAAAAAGTATTTAAGAGAAAGGAAACGAGACCGGCGGAAGAAAAGAAGGGAAGTTTTTTGGAGTTTAAAGTGCTGAAAGTCAGTGAGTTGAAATGAAGGCGGGGCAGTATTTTTTAACGTCGCCGAAAGCGGAATAATACGGGCGGTGATTTTATTTTGTGATATTTTGGTTTTTCGCACGGCACAGCGTATCGGGTTGCGCACGGCAAGACGTCGCAGTGCAACGTCTCTACGGGAACCCCCCAACCTCTCAACCTTTTCTCTTCATCGCCGCCTTCACCAAGCCCACAAACAACGGATGCGGATTTTCGACCGTACTTTTCAGTTCCGGGTGAAACTGCACGCCGATAAAATAAGGGTGCTTTTCCAACTCTACGATTTCGACCAAACCCGTGTCCGGATTAACGCCGGTGGCTTTCAAACCCGCCGCTTCGAGTTGCTCCTTGTAGGCGTTGTTGAACTCATAGCGGTGACGGTGCCGCTCGCTGACGGTCGTCTTTTTATAGACCTTATGCGCCAATGATTTTGGGGTCAACTTGCAGTTGTAAGCCCCGAGTCGCATCGTGCCGCCCTTTGCCGTGATGTCTTTTTGGTCATCCATGAGCGCAATGACGGGGTGCGCCGTTTGCTCGTTGACCTCCGTAGAAGACGCCCCTTCCAAGCCCGCGACGTTGCGCGCAAACTCGACGACGGCGCACTGCATTCCGAGACAGATTCCGAAAAAGGGAATGTTGTTTTCGCGCACGTAGCGAATCGCCTGCAACTTGCCTTCGATGCCGCGCTCCCCGAAGCCCGGAGCAACCAAAACGCCGTCGAAATCTTCCAATTTACGCGCCGTATCTTCGTAGCTGCCCTCTAGTGCTTCCGAGTGGACGGGCACGACTTTTACCTTGCATTCATTGACCGCGCCGGCGTGAATGAAGGACTCGTGAATGGATTTATAAGCGTCTTGCAGCTCATTATACTTGCCGACCAAACCGATGGTGACGGCGGAGGAAGGGTTTTTTAATTTACCCAAAAAGCCTTTCCATGCTTTGAGTTCGGGGGCTTTTTTATCGGGCAGACGCAGTTTGTTAATGACCGTCGAGTCCAGTCCTTCCTGCAACATCAGCAGCGGCACGTCGTAAATCGTCGGTGCGTCCAGAGCCTCGATGACCGAGCTGACCTCGACGTTGCAAAACAACGCGAGCTTGCGACGAATTTCCATGGAAATCGAATGCTCCGTGCGACAAACCAAAATATCGGGCTGAATACCCGCCTGCATCATCGCCTTGACGGAGTGCTGCGTGGGTTTGGTTTTCAGTTCTTTGGCGGCATTCAAATAAGGAATCAAGGTAAGGTGAATTGCCAGACAATTGTCCGCGCCGAGTTGCCAACGCAACTGCCGCAGCGCCTCGACGTAGGGCAGACTTTCGATGTCGCCGACCGTGCCGCCGAGTTCCGTGATGACAATATCGTATTCGTTATTACTGCCGAGGAGTTGAATACGGCGTTTGATTTCGTCGGTAATGTGCGGAATGACCTGCACCGTTTTTCCGAGATAATCGCCCGCGCGCTCCTTGTTGATGACTGTTTGATAAATACGTCCGGTCGTCACGTTATTCGCCTGTGAGGTCGGCACGTTGAGAAAACGCTCGTAGTGACCGAGGTCGAGGTCGGTTTCCGCGCCGTCGTCGGTGACGTAGCACTCGCCGTGCTCGTAGGGGTTGAGTGTCCCCGGATCCACGTTGATGTAGGGGTCGAATTTTTGGATGGTAACGGTAAAACCGCGCGCCTGCAAGAGTTTGGCGAGAGATGCGGCAATGATGCCTTTGCCTAAAGAAGAGGTGACGCCGCCCGTAACGAAGATATATTTAGTCATTAAAATCTGTCTGTTTTGATAATGTAGTTACGGGGCGCAAAAGTAGGGAAAAATCGGGGAGGGGAGGGGGTGGGTTTGGGTTTATTTTTGAAGAAAACTCCGGGCGGATGAAGTTGGTAATCGTCGAATATATTTTACCGGACGCACAGCAAATTTGAATTCAATTTCGTTTAAATCGAGCAAACAAGAAAAAAAATACCGCTCCTTCCGACATAACGGAAAGAGCGGTATCATGCGTAAAAACTGTGAGTTCAGAGTTTTCTTATAAGTTTGAGTACAATTAAAACCACGGCGACGATGAGCAAAATGTGGATTAAATTACCGACGACGGCACCGAAACCGATGAAACCGAGCAACCAACCGACGATGAGGAGTACGATGATAATCGTGACAATGTTATTCATTTTGTTTTAATTTATAGTTGGAAAAATGATACGAAAAAATCGTTCGGACTTTTTCGTAAATGTACGGATAAGACGATTGAAGCCTTCCGATGTTCGGTCAAGCGTTAGAACCCGAGCCGCTGCTTTTCATCAGACCGATGCCCGAGGTGAAAAAAATGAGACCTAACACGGCGGCAATCCAAGAATTGGAGTCGGCGACATTGCCTTTAAAAAGCATAATAACACCGAAAATGAGTCCGCCGGCACCAAGGATAGTAAGCACGAGAGAAAGAGTCTTTTTCATGTTGAAAAGGGTTTATGTTTTTGAAAAACTCGGTTAGCCGGAATAAAACGTTTGTGCGTTACGGGTGTTCATTTTTGGATTTAAGTTATTGATTTTCAGTTGTTTGTAAATTGTATTAATTTATGAAATTAAAAATAAACATTGTATTATTTTTCCTTTGCGGCGGTATCCTGCTGCAAAATTGCGAGTTGGGAGACGACTGCAATTTCGGTTCGGTCGATGAATTTTTCGACATTCAAAACATGAATTACGCGGTGTTTAAAACAGACGGACAAATGAACTGCTGCAACCCGATAAATTAGGGCGATACGGTAGCTTTTGCCGATTTTCATCGCTCCGAGTTTGCGTTTGAGGTCGAATATGTCGCCGAAAATAATTTTGATTTCGGTCTCTTCGGTACGCTCGATGCCTGCTCGCCCGTGCCGCCCGGCAGCAGCGGCGCGAAGGAAGAAACTTTTACAAATATTGCAATTAAAACCCTGAACGACTTTGACGCTGCGCACCCGGCGGGCAGTGATATTTCTGAATTTTATACCATCAATCCGACTTTTGAAGGAAATAACCGACCGCTCGGACAGTTTCTCACGGAGCAAACCGGCGTGACGGTACAATTTGAAAGCTACGAATTATTCTTGCAGCAATCGCCCGAAAATTCCGGAACATTTCAAACCGAAATTACCGTCACTCTGTCAAACGGCGAGGTCTATACCGCGCAAAGCATACCGTTTTTTCTGACGGATTAGCAGCTAAAAACGAGTCTTTTCCTCTGCCCTTTTTCTAAACCAAGTCCGATTTCCCGCGTTTTGCTTCCATGAAAAAAGCAATCATCATCGGGGCGGGTATCGGCGGTTTGGCAACGGCTTTGCGGCTGCGACACAAGGGTTTTGCGGTCACGGTTTTCGAGGCAAACGACTATCCGGGCGGCAAGTTGTCTTCCTTTCGGCAGGGCGCATATCGCTTCGACGCGGGACCTTCGCTGTTCACGATGCCGCATTTTGTCGAGGAGCTTTTTCAACTTTACGACCTCGACCCGCGCGACTATTTTCAATACAAAAAAAAGGAGACGGTTTGCAATTATTTTTGGGAAGACGGTGTCCGTTTTTCCGTGCCCGCCGACCGTGATTCATTTGCGGAGCGGGCGGAAGAAAAATTCGGCACAGCCGCCGCAAAGACCAAAGAATATTTAGCCTCGGCACAAAAAAAGTACGAACTCACCGCGCCCGTTTTCTTGGAAAAATCGCTGCATAAAATCGGCACCTACCTTTCCGCCGATACGCTCAAAGCCCTCGTGCAGTCCGCCTCGATGGGCATTCATACCAATCTTAATCGCCTGAACGACAAGCACTTCGACGAGCCGCACCTCACGCAATTTTTTAATCGCTTTGCGACTTACAACGGTTCTTCGCCGTACAAAACGCCGGGCATCATGTCGATGATTCCGCATTTGGAAATGCACTACGGCACCTATTTTCCGCGCGGCGGCATGGGGTCGATTACGCAGAGTTTGTACAGTTTGGCAACGGAAAAAGGCGTCGATTTTCGCTTTTCGGAAAAGGTAAAACGCATCGAAACGGCGGGCGGAAAGGCGGTCGGTATCGTGACGGAAAAGGGAAATTTCGCCGCCGACGTGATTGTTTCCAACATGGATATTTATCCGACTTACAAAAAATTATTGCCGCAGGAAAAGCACCCGCAGCGGGTTTTGGAGCAGGAGCGCAGCAGCTCGGCTTTGATTTTTTACTGGGGTGTGAAAAAAGAATTTCCCGCCTTAGACCTGCACAACATTCTGTTTGCAAAGGACTACCAAGCCGAATTCGACAAAATTTTTAATCAAAAAACCCTGCACGACGACCCGACCGTTTACCTCAATATTTCCTCGAAAGAAGAACCCGGCGACGCGCCCGCCGGCTGCGAAAATTGGTTTGTAATGATTAACGCGCCCGGCGATTACGGGCAGGATTGGGAGACGCTGATTAGCGAAGCGAGAGAAAATATCATCGCCAAAATCGACCGTAATCTCGACGTCCGCATGCACGACCTCATCGAGTCCGAAAGCATCCTCGACCCGCGCGGCATCGAGTCTAAAACGAGCAGCTACCGGGGCGCACTCTACGGCGCAGCGAGCAATTCCAAATTTGCCGCCTTCCTCCGCCACCCCAATTTTTCCCGCAAAATCGACAACCTCTTTTTCTGCGGCGGCAGCGTGCATCCGGGCGGCGGCATACCGCTTTGTTTGTTGTCGGCAAAGATAACGGCGGAAATGGTTTAGGGATGTACGATTTACGAATTACGATGTACGAGGGGGGGACGATGTACGATTTACGAATTACGATGTACGAGGGCTGTAGTGGTAATCGCATTTACTTTTTCGGTTTTCTTGACGAGTTCTGTTTCATTCATTTGTTAATGCCGACGGCATGGAGCACTTCAGCCCGGTTCGCCACTCATGGTATGCAGTCACGGAGGAACGGAATGCCGGGAAGGGACGGAATGCCGTGCGGAACGAATATCGTGTGGAACGAATGCCGTGAATAATTCCTCGGCAATCTTTCACTAACATTCTCCGCCCGATTTTTCAACCAAAACCGCCTAATTCTGTTCGGGTTAGTGTGAGACAAATTCAAACTTTATATCGAAATTATCGTGCAGAATTGCAAGAGGCGTTGCAACTCTACAAACTGCCTGCGTCCGTGTTTACGGTGTGGCTGTTTGTGGTGTCCGCGCTCATCGGTATTGGTTTGGGGCACGTCGCTTGGTTCATTCCGAAGACGCCGTTGAATTTGCTCATCGGGGCGGTTTTATTGTTTCTCAATTTTCCGATAAATAATGCTAAAACCTTTTCGATTTGGTGTTTTGCCTTTCTGACGGGTATGACCGCCGAGGCCGTCGGAGTGAATACCGGTCTGCTGTTCGGCGATTATTATTACGGCGAAAATTTAGGCGTGAAATTGCTGGGTGTGCCGCTGTTAATCGGGGTATACTGGGCGGTTTTATCCTTCATCACGGCGGCAATCGGGAAGAAAATTTTCAGCAAAAACGTTCTTGCCGCCTTATGCGGTGCGGCTTTGATGGTTTTGCTCGACTTTTTTATGGAGCAGCTGGCGGGGCGGTTTGACTTTTGGCATTTTAAGGACGGTATCGTACCGCTGCGCAATTATGTGACTTGGTTTATTATCGCTTTTCTGTTGCAATTCTTGCTTTTAAAGTCGGTAAAAATTACGGATTTTAAATACTCGCTGCATTTATTTTTATCGCAAATTGCTTTTTTCGCCGGTTGTCTGCTGCTGCTTTAGTAAACGCGTAATTCAATATTTTGCAATTCATTTTCAAGCAAATAAGCGTTTAGATTGAACCAATTTTCCGCTCGGTCTAAAATCCAACCGTCCGAAGAAACGACGATATTTTTGCTTTCCGCCAAGACCTTATCCGGGTTGTAAACCAATTCGATTTCCCAATCAAATCCTTCCCGCACGGCGATTTCCGCCAACATTGTTTTCAGTCTGCCGCTGTTAGATATGGGTTTGTCCAAATACCATTTTACCTTAGCGACCCGTATTTTTTGTAAAATACGACCGACCGTAATAATCGCCTCTTCCGTTTTTACGACCCTTTTGTAAGAACCGTGTACGCTCGAAATATCGCGGTACAAACCGTCGCGCGTTTTGAAAGTAAAGGCACCGGACAGCGCACTTTCCAACCAAATCAGGAGGTTAAATCCGTCGATTTCTATGGTTTCGTTTTGCAATTCTGCGGGCGTACATTCCGTCTTTGCGCGGTTCACCTTATCCGCTGCGCTGCAACAAATCCGCGAGACCGCCGACCGCTGCCGCTTGTTCAGTTTATAGCGATTGCCGACGAGTTGCAGTGCCGAGTTTCCCGCATACCCGCGCGACAGCAACCAACACATATCGTCGGTTGCGGCAGTCAGAGCAGTGGTGTATTTTTCGGAGAAATACAAGTCGTCCTGCGGCTTTTTTCCTCGATTTCTTTTTGGCTGTTTAATCGTTTATTTGTTTATGCGTTTATTTGTAAAACTGCTCACCGTTTATTTTTGCTGTATGACGAAAGCAGTTTATTTTCCCAACCTCCCAACCTCCCAACCTCCCAACCTCTCAACTTAATAGCCAATCCCGACCGAGGTACGGGATGCTACGGGGCGGGTGCCGTCCACCGTAAAAACCGTCCACCCTCATCCTACCCGACCTCGATGGCACCTGTGTCTAACATTTTAAAAAACGAAATTGCCGTTACCGCCGCGTCCGTATCGGCTTCGCCTGCTTTGTCGAATCTCTTTTTGAATAAATGTCCGTAAATTTCATTCAGCGTCGGCCACTTGTATTTGCCGCCGCGACCGGGCAGGCGACACATAAAAGTCGCTTCCTGCATCAGGCAATATCTGTCCGCATGATGCAAGCGGTGCGGTACCGCCGCGCGTACCATTTCGCCGCCGATGACGCTTTCGTTGTACGCCAAATTATGAGAAACGATGTACCGGGCTTCATCGACGACCTTGCTGAATTCCGTCAAAACCTCACGCACGGGGCGACCTTTTTCCTCCAAATCCGCAGCGGTGATGTAGTGTCTTTGCGCGTATTCCGGTTTGAGCGTCCAACCGACGGGCTTGATGAGTTCGTTGCCTTTGCCGATGAGTTTGCGGCGTTCGTTGTAGTACAGCCATGCGAGATTGATGAGGCGCGGCGCGTTGTGCGGGTCGTTGCGTTCGGCTTTGTAGTTGAGTATTTTGCCGTTGGCGGAAGTGTCGAAGATGAGGTACATACGGTTGGATTGTTGATGAATATCGGTGCGACAAAGAACGGATTGTTTTCGGGGAATTATGAGACGGAAACTCAAATTTTTTTATCCAAAACAGTCAGGTGTGTAGAGCTACGGGAAAACGCATCCGAGGTTAGGGCGGCAGGATTATATCGCAAAATCAGTGCGAGTTTTTCTGAAAAGAAGGGAAGAGAAATTAAGAGTTTTCTCCGCGCGAGACGCGTTTTCCCGCGTCTGTGCAGGGGCGGGTTCATAAATCCCTAACTCTTACAAATGCCGCCGGCATGGTATCTTCCGACCCGATATGTTAATACCGGGAAGATGCTAACGCAAAAAAAAAGGCTCCCCGCACCGCAGCACGAAGAGCCTTTCTCTAATGAAAGTCCAAAGCGAAACCTATCGCTTCACCACCTTCACCGTCTGTACCTCGCCGGCACCCGTCGTTAA
>JAHDCG010000047.1:27874-40090 GCA_020629965.1 Saprospiraceae bacterium
AAACCTATCGCTTCACCACCTTCACCGTCTGTACCTCGCCGGCACCCGTCGTTAAGGTCAACGTGTAGAAACCCGCTGCGTAACGGTTCATCCGCAACGTTTCCGTCTCCGTTTGTACGTTGTCGATGCGTTGTTGCGTCATCACCTGACCGAGTTGATTGGTCAGGGTGATTTCCACGTTTTGCCCGACAAATTGCGCTACATTCACCGTCAACTTATCCGTTACCGGGTTAGGGTAGGCGAAGAGTTGACCTGCGGTACTCGGTGCATCCAAAATGACCGGCGGCGTCGTTGTACCGTTGTCATTTCCTCGTGTATCGTCGCCGGGGCGCACGATGGTTTCGAGAATGCTGACCGTATAGTCTTCCGCCTCGCCCGCTGCTACATTACCGCAAACCTCGGGGTAGTCGTGCTTAGCGACCATGACGCGCATCCGCGTGACTTCCATGTTTTCCGTAAAGGCCGGCAGTTCGGTTGTCCAGTCGCCGAAAGCAGAACCTTCCGTCAGCATTTCGTCGGCGTCGAAGAAGTCACCGTCGTGGTTTTTATCCAACCAAACGCGGTAGAATAACTCCTCCGTTGCCTCGTTTCCGCCCGCCGTAATGTTGACCGAGACAGGGGTGTAATCCGCCGTTTCTTCGTCGATGACCGCGTAAAGCACCATTTCGTCCTGCGTATAATCACCGAAACCGGCATCGTCGCCCGTTGCAATTTCGTATTCGCCCATCAATACATTGTCGATGTAAACGACAGACTCGTTCGCGCCCGTCGTACAGATTTCCGCCGTCGGGGTTTCTACCGTTACGTCGAAAGTGTATTCCGCTTCATTACCGCACATATCCGTCGCGCGGTACGTCACTTCGTAAGTGCCTTCGACAAAATCATCGCCACAGGTCAAGAGCGTTTCTTCGCCCGTTTCCGCGTCGATTTGTACGGGAGTAATTTGCTCGAAATTCACACAAGGACGCTCCGCCAAAAAGCCGTATTGCGCCGCTGCATCCGCAAAAATCCACGTACCGTCATTTTGCAACAGACCGAAATTTTCGCCTTCCGCCGCCGTGTAATCTTCCGCGATATTCGCAAAATCAACACTCTCATTTGTCAACCATTGCAAGGCATCGCCGTTGCTTAAGCCCGTCCAAACTCCGCTGATGTCTTCGCCCAAGGCATTCTGTAAGAAGCGATTTTCGCTCGCACTGTTAATCGTAACGAGTTGTGCATCAAGGCTTTCCGCCATTGCCGCCGCATTGGCACGGGTCGTATTTTCGCCTTCAAACAAAAAGTACTGATGACCGCGATAAACGCCGAGGTAACGGTAATCGTCGATTTCCGTTTCCGCACACATCACACATACGGTTGCTGCCGTCGGCTCGTTCCAAGCCACGCGCGCCGTCGTGCCTTCCGCTTCCAAAGAGGCTTCGATGTCGCTCATCGCGGCAAAAGTCAGGTTCGGTGTTACCGTCACATCGTAGCTGCAAGATGCCCACTGTCCGTATTCGTCTTTCACCATAAAAGTCACGGTCGTCGTACCTACGGGGAAGCCGTCTTCCGGCGCATCGTTGACGATTTCGTCCACGCCGCAGTTATCGGTCGCGGTCGGTACGGGTAGGTTGACTTGCGTCAATTCTCCCGTAGCAGCCGCGGTAATATCATCCGGGCAGTTGGTGATGACCGGTGCGAAAGTATCGTGCGCATTGATGGTGTAAGTACAAACGGTCTCGGTGCCGTCCGCCTCGGTGATGGTGACGTTTTGCGTCGTAATCGTACCGGGCGTGTAGCTGAAAGTACCCGCACCCGAAACGCTCGGCGGAGTCGTACCGCAGAAATCGAGTACCGTCGGCTCCAAAGTTGCCTGCGCGAAGCAGGAATTCGGATTTTCGGTATTCGCATTGATGGTCAGGAAGCCGCAATCTACATCCGCCGGATTAGCCGCAGAAATGATGACTTCGGTCTCGCAGCTCGTGCTGCCCGTTGAGTTGGTCGCCGTAAAAGTGACGACGGTCGTACCGATTGGGTATTCACTCGGCGCGTCACTCGTTAAAGTCACTTCATCACCAAAACCGCAATCGTCAAAAATAAACGGCGGCAGAAGCGTCAAAGTATTGTTCACACACAACCCTTCCGAAGTTACGGTAGAAGTCGGCTGACGGCACTGCAAACGCGGCGCGAGGTCTGCTAAAGTGATGATTTGGGTAAAGGTCGTCGTGTTGTCACAAGCATCGGTTGCCGTGAAAACCCGCGTGATAATTTGCCCGTTGTTGCTTTCCGTATCTTCAAAAGTAACTTCGAGGTCGCCCGTCAAAGCCGAAGATTGACCTTGGTTGATTTCACCCGGAGTTTCTTCCGCCGGAACAAAAGAAAAGTCGCTGCCCTGTGCGCCCGTACCCGTTCTCTGCAAAGAAAAACCGACCTGTGTGCCGCCGCCTTCAGAGACGCCGATGTCGGTAGAAGTTTGTCCGTCAGCCGGACCTTCCGTAGCGGTAAATGTGCCTTCGTAGCTCAAAAATTCCACAACATTTCCGTCGGCATCGACCAATGCTATACCGTCAGGTCCGCCGTTTTGTAAACCGTTGGTCGGCAAAACCACAGTCGTAAAGCCGAAGCCGCCGCTGCCGCCGGTCAAAGTGCCGGACAGGTTAAGCGTGTTGTAAATCGAGCCGTTCGAGCCGTTGTAAAGCACGAGGGTAAAGCCGTCTAAATTCGTACCGACGACACCCGCTACTTCGATAAATTCATTGACATCGCCGCCGGCATTATCGTAGTGAAATTCGTTGATAAAAGGTGCGCTCATCGGTGCGCCCGGCGTGCCGGGGTCGAATGCCGAAGCCGCCGTGATGATATTCGGGTCGGTGGTATCGTCCTGACAGCCCGCCGTAGCCGTTGCATCCGCTATGATAATCGGTGCCTGATTGTCTTCGACGGTAATAGTCTGTGTTGCCGTGGCGGTGTTGCCGCTTGCATCGGTTGCCGTAAAAGTCCGGGTAATGACCGACTCGTTGGCGCAAACGCCGGCTGCGACGGCATCCGTAAAAGTAATTTCGACTACGCCGCCCGTCGGTGCGACAAAAGTCTGTCCGTTATTGGGAGCGAGCGAAGTTTGTGCAGCGGGATCTGCCCAGGTAAAATCTTCGTATTGACCGCCGGTGCCGGTAAGTTGCAGAGAAAAACCTACGGGCGTTGTTCCGGGTTCTTCGACGCCTACATCTTCAGCCGTTAAGCCGTCTGCCGGGCCGCCGACTGCGGTAAATGCACCCTCATAACTCAAAAACTGCACCACGTTACCGTCGGCATCTACCAGAGCAATCGCGTCATTTCCGTTTTGCAGGCCGTTGGCGGGGTAAAAAATTGCCGCGAAGCCGTAACCGTCTTGGTCGTCATTCAGAATACCCGAAAGCGCGTCGGTGTCGTAAAGTTGACCGTTGCTGCCGTTGTACAGAGAAATCGACCAGCCCGTCAAGTCAAAACCCGCAGGTCCTGCGATTTCGATAAATTCATTAACATCGCCGCCGGTATTGTCGTAGTGAAATTCGTTAATCCACGGCATAACCGCCATGCCGCCGGAGCAGTTGTCCGTAGCGGTAGCTTCGCCGGTGCTTATGACGTCGGTGTCCGCACCGAATTCGAGGGTCACATCCGCCGGTACGGTCAGGGTCGGAGGTGTTTCATCGCTCATCACGGTGACTGTCGCGCAGGCACTGAGCGTACCGTCGCAGGCACTGCCCGCCACGAAATAATCGGTGGTCATCGTCGGCATCACGGTAAACATACCGGAAGCGTTGCGGTCGATTTCCGTGCCGCCGCAAGAGCCGGTGAACAGCACGTATTCATTCGCCGCCGCATCCGAAGAAGTGACCGTAATCGAGGCACTTTCGCCGGGACAAATCGTCATATCCGCCGCTACGGTCGGAGTCATCGGGGCGGGAGCCGGGCTGATGGCCGTGACGGTGAAAGCCATCGGTGTGAGCGTAAATGCGCCGCCGTTATCCAAAGTCCAGTTGGCGGCATCGTTGATGGCTGCACGCAGGTCGTCGGTCGTACCCGAAACGGTCGAGCGGTCGAAGATTGCGTTGTCGATTTCGCCGAGACCGACCGCGTGTACGCCGTTGAGCAGTACTTCGGGCAGTGCGGAAGTGTTGCTGTTGGCGGCATCGGCTTGCCAAGGAGTACCTTCGCTGCCGTCGATATTGATGCCCGCCAAAAAGGAGCAATCGCTGCCGGAGGTCGGCGCCGCGCCTTGGTAAGCGAAAATTTGGTCGCCGGAGGAAGAGAAATTGATGCTGCCCCCCGCAGCAGCGTAGGACATGGCCGCGCCGTTGCTCGCGGTAGCCGTGTCGGCGGTAATATCGACCGCAACTTCGGTGCCGGCGGGTGCGGCTGCGTCGAAGGTAACGGTTATCGTGCCTTCGTTGGCGCGAAAGCCGCCGGCGGCAAACCAACCGTTATCGGTGAAATTGATGGCGGTGCCGGCGGTTACGTCTTGCAGCAAGACAAACATAAAACCGTCGGGTGCATCGGAGTTGATGCCCGTAAAGGCAATGTCTCCGCGCGTAAGCGTGGTTTGGGCTTGCACGGCACTGAAAAGAAACAGTAAAAGCGTGCAGCCGAGTAGAATTTTTTTCATGAAGAAAAATTTTTGATTAGTAAGAAGTAGGTTTAGAAGTTTAATCGTTGAGACCCAAACACCTGATAGTCAATATTTTATCAGCCTTTTTGCAGGTAAATAATTATGCAAACCTAATTGCAGGCAGCGGTGACTGAAGGGGCTTTTAAGAAAAAACAGTCGAGGAGTCGAACGCGAAACGGCAGTAGGCAGAAAGGCCGAACCGCTCATTCCGAGTACGGAGTCGATTAAAAATCAGTCTGTCAATTTTTTCTTTATCGGAATTCGGGACAAAAAGAAGGAGGTATTCCGGCGAAAATGTAAGCGCGGATTTTCTTTTTATCGGTATCGAGGTCGTGCTTTTGGTACGCAATGTTTGAAAGGCAAGCCAAAGATATGATAATTGGACGGAAGTGGGAAAGATTTGTTCGGTGGGGTTAGATTAAGTTTATGTAAATATCCTTATCAACTTGTCGTAAATTTTTGATTGGACCGAACATAAGTTTCACATCTTTCCGCGCGAAAAATCTAATCTCTTTCCCGTTTTTCTTTTCTTTGCGTCGAACGGTAGTTTTTTAAGTACCGACAAAATTCAACAAAGAAAAGACAGCATGCAAAAGAAAATCATCATCGCCGTGGACGGTTTTTCCTCGACGGGAAAAAGTACGCTCGCTAAGGATTTGGCAAAGAAAATCGGCTACGGTTACATCGACACCGGAGCGATGTACCGCGCCGTGACGCTGTATTTTTTGCGCCACGAAACGGACATCGCAGACGAGACTGCGGTCGCAGAGGCTTTGAAAAATATCGAAATTGATTTTCAAAATATCGACGGCGTAAATACCACTTTTTTGAACGGCGAAAATGTGGAAAAGGAAATCAGAAAAATGTACGTCAGCGATTTTGTCAGTCCCGTGGCGGCGGTCAGTGCAGTGCGCCGGGCGATGGTGAAATTGCAGCAGGCAATGGGCAAAAAGAAGGGAATCGTGATGGACGGGCGCGACATCGGTACGGTCGTTTTTCCGGAGGCGGAATTGAAAATTTTTGTCACTTCCGACCCCAAAACGCGTGTGGACAGACGCTACGCAGAGTTGCAAAATAAAGGCTTACAGGCTGATTATGAGGAAGTTGCAAAAAATCTGCGGGAGCGTGATCACATCGACAGTACCCGCGCCGACTCACCGCTGCGCCAAGCCGAAGATGCCCGAGTTTTGGACAATACCGCACTCACGCGGGCGGGTCAGTTGGCACTCGCCGAGGAATGGGTCAGCGACCGTATAAAATAAAACAGACGCCGCCGGACTTCATTTCTTTTACTTTTTTCCAATCATTTTCCAATTCCGTCAATTCCGCATCGCTGAAATCATTCATCACATTCGAGTATAAAATGTAGTCGTTTTCGGCAAAATCAAAACGTACCGGTTCCCACCCGCGCGGCTGTAAGTCGGTGTACTCAAATCCCGAAATATTCGGAAACGCCGAGCCGATTTCCGACTTTTCCAAAGATTTCTCTTCGATATAATTCAGCATTTTATTACGCAAATCGTAGTAGGGCAAATGTGCCAAGGTCGCATCCCAGCCCTGTGCGACGTGTTTGGGATAGACCCAAAAATTGCCCGTCGCCAAGCCGATGAAGCCGAGGGCGAGTAAGGCATTTTTAAATTTAATTTCAGCCTTGATGAGCAAGTAAAGAGCTGTCAAATTCAAAGCAAAAAGTAAAGGCAAAAGGTAACGATGCAGCAGCAAACCCTTGTGTATCAACACACTCGGCGTCAAACAGAAAACGCAAACTCCGACTAAACTCACCAATAAAAGAAACTTACGCGGAAATCCGTTTTTGACTTTTTTTCGATAAAAAACGAAAGCCGCCGCCGCACCGATGAGCAGCAAAAAGACCCGTCCGTAATCCAATATCCGCCAGACTAAAACCCCGCAATTTTTCAAAAATCCCGCAAAATCGACCTTCGCAAACGCGGGTGCCCAGGGCGAGTCCGCGTGGTAGCCGACCCAACCTGTGTGTGCGTAATGTGCGTACAAAAACGCCAAGGACAGCAGTCCGGCGGGCACGAAAGGCAGCGCATTTTTCCAAACAAATTTTAACCAAGAAAGGGGAGAAGATTTAGGCGAAAAGTCAAATGCAATGATATGTGTCAGCAATTTAAAAAAGTACAAAGCCAAGACAATCATCATGCCGCGCATACTCAATGCCGCCAAAGCAATTGCCGCAACGGCGAGTAACAATTTTTGCGGTTTGATAATCGCCCATAGTCCCGCTAAAAAGAAGCACATCACACCCAAATCGGGGGAGACTAAAACCGTCTGACCGGCGAAAACGGGGTCTAAAAAAACGCAAATCGTCAGCAGCCAAGCAAAACGCCCGCCGAGGAAAAAATCACCGAGTCGATAGGAAAAATGCCACACACCGAGCAGAAAAGGTAAGACAGATAAATGGCTGACTGCCAATGACTTACCGAATATTTTCCAACAGGCGGCGAGGTACATGCCGAAAGCGGGGAAGTGTCCGGAGTCCATCTCCGGGGGGAGAAAAAATTGCGAAAAATTGTGATTGTAAAAATGGTGTGCGTGTTTGGAAGCGAGCTGAATTGTATCCCAAAAAAAGCAAAAATCGAGGGAAATAAGCACCGGGAATATCGGTAAAATCAGGAGGAAATATTTTGCTCTTTTCAAGATGTGGTTGAGTTGATTGTGAGTCAGATTTTCTCATCGAGTTCGCATAACTTTAGTAACCGCCGGCTTCAGCCGGTCGTGAAAAAAAGACAGACCTGCTTTAATAACATTTGACTCGATTAGCCAAAAAAAAACTTCGTTTTTAGACGACTTGAAAGTCGCCGTTACTTGTGCTGTCTATTGTGTAAAACTACAAAAAGACTACGGCGTTTCTACCGCCTCTTTTGCACCCAACAGGTTAAACGCAAAATATTTCAGCATCTCTTCCACCTCGTCAAAATTATTGTCTTCGACGTGTACATCCGTCAACTTCGGCAGATGCTGCGCGAAGTAAATGTGGTTATTCGCCATTTCAAAAAGATTGCTGGCGAGGGCGTTGGGGTAAGGGAAGTCGGGCTTGATTTCGGCGATGACCGAAGCGACTTTTTGCGTGAGTTTTTTATAATTTGTAAAAAATCCTTCGGTGTTTTCTTTATCCACCGACTTGGTATGGTAGGCTTTGTTGCCTTCGGAAATGATAATGCTGTGCAGCACGTTTTCGTTCACGTAGTCGATAGAGGGATTTTCTTTGGAAGCGTACACAAAATTTTCGATAATAATCTGCAAACGACGGCAGGGGTCGTCGATATTCATGGTGTTGATGTCGATGAGGTAAGTCACCCATTCCCAGTACCACGACACCAAATAGAGAAGCAGTTTATGCTTATTTTCAAAGTAACGATAGACGGACGCCTCGGTAGATTCCATGTGTATCGCTAATTTTTTGAAATTAAATTTCTCAAAACCGATTTCATCAATCAATAAAATACTATGCTGAATAATTTTTTTTCCCAGCGCGGTCTCCTGCGGGTCTCGTTGATATAAGCCTTCGTTAAGAGTGATTTTTATCGCTATTGCCATATTTTTCGATTAAATTTATTTCCTGATTTCCTATTTAAAGAAAAATCGAATACTTTTGTTTTGTAAAGTTATTAAATTATTGACAAAAGCAGGATGACGAAGAGAAATTATTTTTGTTTTTTGTCTAATAGTAAGACTTTTATGAACAAAGGTTCAGGACATTTGTTAGACAGATTTACCACTATTTTGTCGAGTCAAAAAAAATCATCTTTTTTTTACCAAACGCAAAACAGAGACAGCAGTTTTCGGCTGTCTTTGAGAGATAAATTCATCACCTCGCACGGATTTCGGGAGTACTGTCCGATTTTCGTATCTAAAAAATTGTACAGTCAATGGAAGCTCACAAAAACGACAGTCTTTTAAGTAACCTCAAACACGATTTACCCGCCTCGATAGTGGTTTTTCTCGTTGCCGTGCCCCTTTGTTTGGGTATTGCGCTCGCCTCCGGTGCGCCGCTTTTTTCGGGTATCATCGCCGGGATTATCGGCGGTATCGTGGTCGGTGCTTTGAGTGGTTCGCAGCTCGGAGTCAGCGGTCCGGCGGCCGGCTTGGCGGTTATTGTTCTTAATGCCATCACCGAGTTGGGCGGTTTGGATAATTTTGATGTATTCTTAATGGCGGTGGTCATCGGTGGTATCGTGCAGTTGCTGTTGGGCTTTGCCCGGGCGGGGATTATCGGTTATTACTTTCCGAGTTCGGTGATTAAAGGGATGCTGGCGGGTATCGGGGTGATTATTTTCCTCAAGCAGATACCGCACGCCTTTGGTTTTGACAAAAATCCTGAAGGCTATCTTTCTTTTGAAGAGCGCGACGGCGGGAATACTTTTACCGATTTGTACGATACGATGGCTTCCGTTTTGCAAGGTAATTTCACGGTGACGGCCATTTTTATCACGGTTGTCTCTCTGCTCATTTTGATTTTGTGGGAGCAAAAATTCATGAAAAATATCCGCGTCTTTCAAATCCTGCAAGGGCCTTTGGTAGTCGTGGCTTTGGGTATCGTCATCAACATTTTGACCCAAGGCAACGCCGAATACGCGCTGCGCCCCGACCAAACGGTTAACATTCCCGTGCCGGACTCTTTCAACGGTTTCATCGGGCAGTTTACTTTCCCGGATTTTACGGCGATTACCCGCCCCGTCGTGTGGATAACGGGTATTACCATTGCCGTGGTGGCGAGTTTGGAGACGCTGTTATGTTTGGAAGCGACGGATAAACTCGACCCTTTTAAGCGTGTGACGCCTGCCAATCAGGAGTTGAAAGCGCAGGGTGTCGGTAATATCGTGTCGGGTCTCATCGGCGGTTTGCCGATTACGCAGGTTATCGTGCGGAGTTCTACCAATATTCAGTCCGGCGGTCGCACGAAGGTTTCGGCGATTGTACACGGTATCATTTTGTTAATCAGTGCGGCGGCGGTGCCGAAATTGTTGAACCTGATTCCTTACGCGAGTTTGGCGGCTATCCTCTTTTTGGTCGGTTACAAGTTGGCAAAGCCCGCTTTGTTTAAGTCCATGTACAAGCTCGGAAAAACCCACTTTATTCCGTTTATCACGACGATTATCGTGATTACTTTTACCGATTTGTTAATCGGTATCGGAGTCGGTTTGGCGGTGGCGATTTTCTTTGTTTTGTACGAAAGCTACAAGCGTCCTTTCCTTTTCGAGGCGGACAAACACATCAAAGACGGAAAAATTCACTTGGAGTTGGCCGAAGAGTTAACCTTCATCAATAAGGCAAGTATTCAGCGTACTTTGGCGGCGATACCCGACGGTGCGAGTGTGGTCATCGACGCTACCAAGACGACTTATATCGACCACGATGTGCAGGAAATTATCGACGAGTTCAGAACCAACGCCGAGTACCGAAATATCGACTTGGAATTAATTCAGGTACAAGGTGTCAAAATGAAGGACCAGGTACAAGCCGTCGAGAAAGCGTTGGCGGAGAACCTGATACCGACGAAGAAGAAATAATATTGTTTAAAAGTTTAGGCGTTTAAGCGTTTAGTGCAACTAAACAATTAAACGCCTAAATCTTTGAATAAATAAATATCAACTAACCAATACGTTCGCTCGACCCGGCAAAGGACAGCACGTAAATAAATACCGATAATTATGTCAGCAAGCTCAATTCCTGATAATTTAACCACCCAGACCAAAGACTCTCAATCCGCCATCAAACCGAGCGACGCCGTTAATATGCTTAAAAGCGGTAACCAACGCTTTTTGGACGGAAAAGTACACAATCGCGACCTGCACCAACAGGTGAAAGATACGGCAACCGGTCAATTTCCGCATGCCGCCATCGTCAGTTGCATCGACTCGCGCATCCCGACCGAGGTCATTTTCGACCAAGGTATCGGCGACATTTTTAACGCCCGCGTAGCCGGTAACTTTGTCAACGAAGACATCCTCGGCAGCTTGGAATTTGCCTGCAAACTCGCCGGTTCAAAAGTCATCGTCATCATGGGACACACCTCCTGCGGTGCCGTTAAAGGTGCCTGCGACCACGCCGAACTCGGTAATTTGACGCAAATGCTCGACAAAATCATGCCCGCCGTCGATGCTACGGAAACTAAAGAAGGCGAAGAGCGCAGCTCGAAAAATCTTGATTTCGTCAATGAAGTCGCCGAGAAAAACGTAGAGTTTACCATCGACAACGTGAAGAAAATGAGTCCCGTACTCAACGAAATGTACGAAGCCGGCGAAATCGACATTGTAGGTGCGATGTATGATGTGAAGTCGGGTAAAGTGACGTTTACGGAGGACGGGGAGTTGGCTTAAAAAAGGTTGAAAGGGTTTGAGGGGTTGAAAAAGTTGTAGGTGTGAATTGCTCGCCGATAAGCCTATGATGCTTTTATTTCAAACTTTTCAAAAACCGAAAATATTAATTACAAAAACAAAAAAAAGTCACGTCAACCTAACGGTCGGCGTGACTTTTTTTGTTGAAGAGAACGAAAATTCAAATTTCCGCCGCCCGTTTACTCAACTTTTAAACGCCTGAACCTTTCAACCAAAACACATTTACAACCAAAAAAAGCATTTATAAATTATGAAAAACGGAACACAAACTTTCACCTTATACAGCAGCGACATCGGCGGTCAACTCACCAAGCAGCAAGAATTTAACGGCTCGACGTGCAGCGGCGAAAATAAATCACCGCAACTCTCGTGGACAAATGCACCCGCCGGCACCAAAAGTTTTGCCGTAGTCGCCCACGACCCGGATGCCCCGACCAGCGGCGGTTTTTACCATTGGGTCGCCTTCAATATTCCGCATAACGTCGCCGAATTAGCAACGGATGCGGGCAATCCCGAAAAGAAAAACATGCCCGAGGGCAGCACGATGAGCTACAATAGTTTCGGGCAAAACGGCTACGCGGGGCCTTGTCCGCCGGCGGGTCACGGGCCGCACCGCTACCTCTTTACGGTCTATGCACTCGATACGGAAAAGTTGGATTTGGATAAAGATGCACAACCCCCGGCGGTAGAGTTCACGCTGTGGCCGCACGTCATTCAGCGCGCGACTTTGGTGGGTTATTATGAAGTGAAGGAGTAGGTGTGTGTGGGGTTGACAGATAAGCGGATGAAGCGGATTAGGGCGGATATTTTCTTTGAATTTTTACAAAAAAGGTCAAGATAGCTTACGGGGTGTTTTGACTTTTTTTCGATTAAAGATGAATTTTGAGATTTACGTTTTTTGAATGCGAATTTTAATTTAAAACGAATTTTAATTTTGAAATTAGATACTCCCCGCTTTAGCCTGTCCCGACTTCAGTCGCGGAGGGTCGGGGGTCTTCATTACGGCTTTTGCTAAACGTCTTCAGCCCCTAACCCCGGAGCGGGGAACATTCTCCGGGCTTGGGTTTGTGGGTTAATTTTTGAATTTCTCGGTTCTCTTATCTTTTGCATAAAAACCGAATTTGAGATTTGACTTTTTTGAAATCGAATCCAAATTCAAATCGAATTTAAATTTCAACGATAGATGCTCCCCGCTCCGGGGTCGGGGGTCTTCATTACGGCTTTTGC
>JAHDCG010000196.1 GCA_020629965.1 Saprospiraceae bacterium
GAATTACGAATTACGAATTACGAATTACGAATTACGAATTACGAATTACGAAAAAAAAGCGTTTATTTCCGGGTTTTGGAAATAAACGCTTTTTTATTTTTGTAAATTACCGATATGTTTCGATCCTTCCTCCCCGGAATGCCGGGGAAAATTCACGCCGGTTCTTTAAAAAACAACCACTCTACCGCGCGCGGAAATTCCTGTCCCCAACGGCTTTCGGTGTGCTTACCGTTAGGGTCAACGGAGAGTTCGATTTCTAAATCGGGTTCGGTTAGTTCCTGTTTGAGCAGGGCATTTTTAAAACGCTGTACGTTGGGCAGCATGTTCTTGCTTTCCGCGCCGCCGGCATAGACATAAACGCGAGAGTTCATAGTCATCGTAAAGCGAATGGCGTGGAAATGAATATTGGGATTGACCCACAGCGATGGAGAAAAAATCATCAGTTTACTGTACAGCTCCGGGTACATAAATCCCGCCCAAATGCTGATGAGACCGCCCATGCTGCTGCCGCCGATGCCTGTGTTCAATCGGTCGGGCAGAGTGCGAAAATTCTTATCCACAAAGGGTTTCAGCGTTTCGGCGAGGAAGCGGACGTACTCTCTGCCCTGCCCCTTGCCAAGGCGCGGATGACCGCCGGGGTTATATTCTTCGATGCGCTCTTCCTGAGCGTGGTCGATGGAAATCACGATGATATCACCGAAGCCGCGCCGCTGCATCAGCGACAATTTTTTATCTACTTCCCAACTGCCGTAGGGCGCATGGTCGTCAAATAAATTTTGCCCGTCCTGTAAATACAAAACGGGGTAATGCTTGTCGGTTTCGTGATAATTGTAAGGCAGCAGTGCCGCAATGCGCCGTGTCTTAATGAGTTGCGGAATTTCAAAACGCTCCGAAATTACGTCGATAATCGGGCGGTATTCTGGCGCGTCCGTATTGCCGTAGGCCTGCCAAAAGTAAACCGTGTCGCCGATGACCGGCGTAGGGTCTTCCACGTAGCGATTATCGCCGGAGTTGCCGTACTCATTGGCTTCCACACTGTCCCAACTGCCGCGGGTGTATTTGTATTCCAACGGAAAGTCGAGCGGTCGGTCGAGTTCCAATACATAATGCCCGACGCCGGCATTGCGCATTCGGAAGGCTTCGTCGCGTTCATTCCAATCGTTGAAATTTCCGGCGATATAGACCGGTCGGTCATCGTCGGGATGTGTGTTTAAATTGAATGTAAGTTGGTGCAAGTGTTTCTCTTTTTTTAATTAAGACAAGGTGCAAAAGTAAAAATCTTTTCTCCTAAAATTCCGCTAAAAATAAAAAACGGTTCGAACCGGATAAGAAATACCCGGTTCGAACCGATTGTATAAACTCAAAAACACCGATACGGTTCAGTTAAGTTTATCGTCCTCCTTTCGATTCATCCTGCCACGCTTTCAGCTCGTCCCATTTTCCGTCGCGGCACATTTCGCTTTGCTTGGCCCAGGTCGTAGGTTTGTGCATGCGGTAACGCGGGCCGGCGGCGGCGAGGATTTCTTCGAGGCGTTCCGTTTTGCTGTCAGCGAGGTCGGCGAAAGTGACAATGCCGGCGTTGTGCAGCAGTTGTTCGATTTTCGGGCCGATACCTTCTACCCTTTTCAGATTGTCGGGGCGATTGGTGCGCGGTGTGGCGGCACGACGGGGGCTTTTCACGGGTGCTTTTTTAGTCTCGGCGGCGGGCTTTTTCGACGGGGTTTCTTGCTTCGTATTGTCGGCATTTTCGTTTTTTGTTTCCTCCGTACGCGGCGACAATTTTTGCGTCGGTCGAGCTTTGTGCGGCTTGGGTTCGCCCGGTTTGCGAGCTTTTACGGTTTTAGCCTTCTTCTTTTTTTCGGATTTTCTGACCACGGATTCTGCGGCGGCGGGCTTGTCCGATTTTTTACCGTCTTTGACCACGACCCCGATTTTAGACTCTACTTCGTGTGCTTTTTTCTCTTCACCCATCGCTTCGTGGTAAGCTTTGCAGGCTTTGCGTTGTTCCTTGCGGGCGGCGCGGTAGGCATCGCGGTAAGGACGCAGTTTTTTCATGGCTGCTTTCAGCTTTTTGCGTAATTGCTTTTTTGCTTCTTTTTTCTCCGCTAATCTCGTTTCACAATTCTTCTTTAAATTCTTCAACTCTGATTTCTTGACTTTTTTTCCCATGGATGTTTTTTTTGACCGCGACATTTCGCAGATTGATGACAAAGATTGTGTTTAAGGGTTGAGGGGGTTTAGGCGTTTAAGGGGCTTGTCACTGCTTAGCGATTGACCGTTTAAACGTACCTAAAATAAACTTATGTGGCAGCTTATTCGTGATTTTAACTACAACTGCGGTGGCGAAAGTATAAACTATTTTGCTGACTTTCGGCATTTTCAATGTTAAGTTTTTCAATTACGCAAGTCTTTTGTGTTAATTTATGATTACCAAATTGATAATTTAGTAAAAACAAAGTCGTCAATTTGTAACCAAAAAAATTAAATAAAATAAATTTTAAACTTTTTTGAAAATATTTTAAAAAATGTTTGGTAGTTTGCCGGAGTGTCACTAATTTTGTGTCAACGAAACAACAAATAAACATTTTAATTACAAAAAACCAACCCAAACTCCCCGTTCCGTTCGGAACTTTTTTGAGACCGAACGGAACTGTTTTTACCAAAAAACCTGTTATCGTGTGAAAAGACACACTAAAGATTCAACCCGGAACAATACATGAAAAACTTAATTTTTTGTTGAATCTTAAAATCAATCTATGCACCGTTTTACTTCATTACCCGATAAAACCACCGTCAAGCAAGCCGCTGATTTTCTCTTACTCTCGCACGGCAAAGCCACTCCTTCAGCGGTGCGGCAGCGATTGACAGAGCAAAATCTTTGGCTTGAATTGACCACCGTCTTCGCCCTTTTGGAAATTATCGCCGAAGAGCAAAATTGGCAGTGTCACGCAAAGACCGGTCAGGAACTTTACTACACACAAGCCAACGAAAATCCGAATTTCTACGCTTTGCAGAAAATCGGTTTCGGTTATGATTTTTCTTTGAATTAAATCCCGTAAAACACAAAGCGCGGAGCACTTTTTACAGTACTCCGCACTTTACAACAGCAACGGAAATAACACTTTTAGTATCAGTATTTAAGAACCCGGATTTTAGAAATGTCAGAAGTGAAGTCTAACATCTAAAATCTAACATCTCGATTCCCGTATAAACTCCAAACTTACATTGTGTTTCTCGATTGAAGGTGGTCTCGCGTTGAGGCCGCCTTTTTTTATTTAGAACTTACATTACCCATGCCCGACACCGACTGCTTGATACGCGGATTGCCGCGATAGCTGAAATTTCCCATCCCGCCTTTGTCAAAATCCAAAAACTCCGTGGCGTGTACATCAATATTCCCGACACCGTTCATAATGGCTTTGGTGTTTTGTGTCACGAGTCCGTCCGCGTCGATATTGCCTGCGCCGTTGGCTTTCAGGTAAAAATCCGTGGCGACGCCCGACAAATCGATGTTACCGACGCCGTTTTGTTTCAGTACGAAATTGTCGCTTTGCAGCGTCATTTTAGTATTCAAAGCCCCGTCGATGCTCATTTCCCAGTCCGCAAAGCGCAAAGTATCTCGGGACTCGATAAGACCCGTACCCGAGTGGTACAGTCTTTTCAAATCTTTTACCGTCAGATTGACGATGACTTTGTTGTTGTTGCTGAGATTGCTGCCGGATTTGCGACGTATTTCCAACGTTCCGTTTTCCGTGACGGTTTCAATCGCCTCGAAGGTCTTGTCCTGCGCTTTGAGTTCCAGCTTCGCTACCTCGCCCTGCGTGATATAGACATCGGCGAAAGTCCGGATTTCCACGGCATCGAAGTCTTCCGTCAGCGGAATATCTCGGCTCGTAAATTCCGATAAATCCTCGACGTAAGGCTCGGTGGTCAGATTGGAGCGCACGAAAATCATACTCGTCAGAGTAGAGAGCGTGATGAGGGCGAAAAGTCCCAAAAGAATTTTATTACTTGTTTTCATGATTGCTTTAATTTTTTTGTTGATTTGTTTTTTTGTTGATTTGTTTATTCGTTGATTTGTTGAACACGCAGACCACGACAGCAGAATAATCTCGCAGGGCCTTCAATGCTTCAACAGTTCAACGATTCAACAATTTTAAGACGTTGCTGCCCCGTTTTTACTCGCTTTGTACAGCTTTTTCAGTTCCTCGAAATCAATGCCCAACAAATCCATCTGCTTGAAAAATTCGGGGAGTGCTTTTTGAATAAATGCGTTCTTTTTCATGGTTTGTGTGCGTTTAAATGCGTCTTCGGCGATAAAATAACCGATGCCGCGCTTGTTAAATATGAGGCCTTCGTCCTGCAAAAAAGAGTAGCTGCGCATGACCGTATTCGGGTTGACCTGCACGTTTTCCGCCATTTCGCGGACGGACTGCATACGGTCGCCGCCGCTCAGATTGCGGGCGAGAATGCTCTCTATGACGTGGTCGGCAATCTGCATATAGATTGCCTTTTGATTTTTAAAGTCCATATCTATATTTCTTTTTCTTTGAGTTTAAAAAATGCCGCAGCCCACACGATACCGGGCAAAATAAACAGAAACAAAGCGTGTGCGATGAGGGAAAAATTGGTCTGCATAAAGTTGCCGAAATCCTCACCGGTGCGTACACCGTGTACCTGCTCCGGACCGAAAGTCATGCCGTCGAAAAAGTCGTGGAAGACCAAACGGAACAGAATAACGGTTACAAAAAGCAAGGCAAGTTGGAATACCGTCCAGGCAATCATCGTCTTAAAAAACTCGTATTTTTTAAAGGCAATCGCGCCCAAAAGATAAATCGACTGACCGGCGATGTAGATTTTCATCAGCAATGTGACCGGACTGTCTGCAAAAACATTGAAATTGCTTAAAGTCGTTTCGGTTTCCGCCGTCATGACCTCGATGCCGTTAACGATGGCAACAAAAAGAGAAAAAACGAGCAGGTGTGCGATTAAAAAACCAAAGGTGGTCAGCAACCATTTTGCCGTGAATTTTTCCAAAGTCGAAGCGGGCGTAGTCAGGTAAAGGTGCGCGGTAGGCGGTTTATTCAGTTCGCGAAATGCCACACTTGTGTACAGCGAGCCGCCGATGAGCAGCGTAAAAGCGTACAGCGAATAAAAGAAGTCTTCGTCGGGGGCTTCGCTGCCGTCGTAAGCGGCGACAAAACCGATGAACAACAGCACGGCAAGCGTGCCGAGTGCGACGTAAAAGATGCCGCGATGATTGAGCCGCAGGTCGTTTTTGAGCAGCAGCAGAAAGCGCGAAAAGTTGAATTGCAGAGTATCTTGCATGATATTTTTATTTTTTTATTTGACGGAAAAATGAGGTTTAGACCGGTGCCGTGTACGATTTCGTTACGGGAAAAATGGAGTCCATCAGTTCCGGATTGGCGACTACGGCGTTGAAAAGCACCTCGATGTCCGGCTCCGTTTCCTGCCCGGTCGAGTTTTCGGTGACGACGTAGTAGCCGCCCGGCACGCGCTCGGAGTAGAGGACGCCCTGCGGTTCATTCATGGTCGGTATTAACTCGAAGTGCAGATTTTTCGTGACGTTTTCCAATGATTGGTTAAAAATCACGTCGCCGCCGTCGAGTACGATAATCGGGTCGAGCAAATTTGCCATGTCGCGCACCTGATGCGTCGAGATGAAAATTGTTTGCTCGGGAGAAACCGCGCCCGCTAAGATTTTGCGGAATTTGGTCTTGCTCGGAATATCCAAACCGTTGGTCGGTTCGTCAAAAATGAGCAGCTTGGCGTTGGTAGCGAGGGCGAAAGAAATCAGCGTTTTCTTCTTTTGTCCGTAAGACATTTTGTCCATACGCTGCGTGGCGGGAATGCTGAACTCGGCGAGGTATTTTTCAAAATCCGCTTGGCTGAATTTCGGGTAAAAACCCGCGTAAGCATCCACAAATGTCTGCACGGCAACCGTCGGCACGTACAATTCTTCGGGCAAAAAGTAAATGTCGGCAAGCATGTCGGGCGAGCGGTACTCGGGGTTATAACCGAACAAATCGACCGTTCCCGTTTTCGGGAAAAGCAAACCCGTCATGAGTTTGAGCAGCGTGGATTTGCCCGCGCCGTTGCGACCGAGCAGACCGTAAATGTTGCCCGGTTCTATCGCCAAATCCAAATCCGTAAACAACGGCATCGACTTGTGATAGTAAAAACTGAGGTCTCTGATTTCTAACATAAGGCTTTCGTTTGGTGAAGACAAATTAAAATAAATTGCCTTTGATTATTAGTGTACTACTTAACTAATACACTACAAATATAAGACACTTTTGAGCAGAAAAGCAAATTCTTTTGTAAAAAAGAATCAGCAAGAACACCTAAACAACTGAAAATCAGTAATTTGAAGTAAAAAATAAATTTCAGCAAAAAAAGGAAATTTTGCCGCAGACAGCAGCAAACGCAGGAAGTGTACCATAGAACTCATACACCTAAAAGGAAAGAAAAGGGGATAAAATACGACAACTTGGATAGTGTTTCGCCGATGAGGGTGGAAGTTGTCAATAGAGGGTTCTCAAGTAATTTAGCCGATTTATCCCCTCGATAAGCCCGACAAAATGTTTGGTCGTTTTATATCGAGAGCAAATATATGAAAAACTTTTAATTTAAAAAAGAAAACGATATAATCACGGCGGACTATATCGTTTTCTTTCTAATTTTTTAAATTTGCTTTCAAGGGGTTGAACCCCCTTGGAAAAACAAGCACCATTCGTCAAGGCTTCGCAATCTTCACCTCCGCCAGTTTTATCGGCTCGAAATCCAAGCTCACCCCGTTGATGCAGTAGCGCAGACCCGTCGGCTGCGGCCCGTCGTCAAAGACGTGTCCCAAGTGACCGCCGCAGCGATTGCATAACACCTCTACGCGGCGCATGCCGTAGCGGTTATCGCTTTCTTCGCCGACGTGCGTCGCGTTAATCGGTTCGTAAAATGACGGCCAACCGGTACCGGATTTAAACTTCGTTTCGGAAGTAAACAGCGGCAAACTGCAACCGCCGCAGGTATAAACACCTTCTTTTTTATTTTCCAACAGCGGAGAAGTGAAAGCGCGTTCGGTGCCGTCTTCGCGCAGCACGTTGAATGCCTGCGCGGTCAGCTCGGCTTTCCATTGCGCTTCGGTTTTATTGACGGGCTTCAGTATTTCGCCGGTCAGCGAGTAGAAAGGACCGTTGCTGCCGGCGTCTTGTGTGATTGCGCCGCTTGCGTTTTCGCCGGTTTGTGCCTTGGCATTGCCGGAATTTTGCGCGGTATTGCAGGAAATCATACCGAATAAAGCGAGGAGAAGAACGAGGATATTTTTCATGTCAGATTTGTTTTTGTGTGAATTTGGGGTAAAACGCCGTGACAAGAACAAAAGGTTGCGGAGGACGGGAAATTTAGAAAACTTTAAGCGGAAACCCTTTGGGTTTGTTTAGGCGTTTAAAAGTTTAGGGGCGGCAGCCGTACTAAACGCTTAAACCT
>JAHDCG010000048.1:0-31796 GCA_020629965.1 Saprospiraceae bacterium
ACTCTGCAAGTGCCCCGTACTTACTCATTTTCAGCTAAAACACTTGACATTGAGCGGGTTTTATCTAACGTCTAAAATCTAAAATCTAGCGTCTCAGACTCCTCATAACCCCGTCCGCTCCGCCGCAGTCCGATACAATTCCCGCCACCTGTCCGTACACGCTTTCTTGCGTCGATAGACTGTATTGGCATTCGACATATCGGCACGCGTCGCTACTTCGGCGGCAGCGATACCTTCGGCGAGCAACTGCAAGATGCGTCTGCACAAGTCACTCAATTTCTCAAATGTTTGTTCTAAAATTTGTTCTCGGAGGTAGGCAGTTTCTGTCTCTTCGGTAAGATTTCGGACGGCAGTATCTTCATATCGCATATCCTCTTCGATTCTTACCTCCGGCGAGCGACTTTTTTTGCGCAGGCGGTCTATCCATTTGTTTTTGCAAATCTGCATCAGCAAAGCTCCGAAAGGGGCGGTCAGCTTGAAATTTCCCTTCGCTGCCTTGATATAAATCGCCGTCAGTGCCTCTTGAAAAATATCCTGCGCATCGGCAACACTTCCGCTGTTTTTTTGAATCCAACGGCTCACCTGCCCGGCATTGTCCCGGTAGATTTCCTGTATTAAACGCGTATCGTTTTCCAAAAGTGCCTGTATGTAGCGTTGGTCTGCGTGTGTTTTCATATCGGGCGAAAGATAGGGTAAATGCACCGAATTTAAAATTTTTACAAAAAATAATTCCGATTTTAACCTATTGATTATCAGTACCTTACAATACAAAGAAAGATTTTTTCAAAACAAGAGAAAGTGAAAGGGTAAGATTTTTCACCACCGTGCGACAGTCAGGTATAAACTCTAAAAATCAAAAGGGGCGAATGCCGAAAAGCCCTTAACAGAGTAGGCATTTTTTAAAAACCTTTTGAAATCAGAAAACGGATTTCCTCAAAAATTTTTATCATGAAACAAATTATTTTTACTTTCTTCTTAGCTTTCAGCCTGACAAGTGCTTTCGCACAATGGTCGGGTACTGCCAACCCCAACACAAATACCAACATCGGTATCAACGCACCGACCGGGCAAAATTCCATGCTCAACGTCAATACCGACGGCGATAACCGCCACGTCATCAGCGCGTTCACCAATTCCGCGACCAACGGTGCGGCAGCCGTTTATGCCGAGGCCGCACAAAGCAGTGGTGCCAACAGTTCTTCTGCCGTGTTCGGCAACATCGAGTCCGGCGCGGGCTTTACCTTCGGGGTGCGCGGCAATGCGACAAGCACCACTCCCTCTACCGCAGGGCGTGCTTACGGCGTATGGGGGCGCGCAAGTAACGCTACTGCCGGCACCAATTTCGGTGTGTGGGGCGAGTTGACCGGCAGCAACAGCGGTACGGCAATTTTGGGCTACGACCGCATCAAAGACGGTAGTGCCTGGAGCGGTATTTTACCGACTTCGGAGACCTACGCCGGCTTCTTTTACGGCGACGCACACGTAACGGACAGAATGGGCATCGGCTCGGGTTCTTTGTGTCTCAATGCTTTGGAAGCCGCCGCGCCGAGCGCGAATTACCGCCTTTTCGTGGACGGCGGTATTGCCTCTAAAGAGTTGTTCGTTTCTACGGGTTTGCCGTGGTGTGATTACGTTTTTGAAGAGGACTATGACTTAACTCCTCTGACGGAAGTGGAAAAACACATTGCCGAAAAAGGACATTTGCATAACATTGCTTCTGCAAAGGAAATCGAGGCGCAGGGCGGATTTGAAGTAGGAAAAATCACGGTTAATCAGCAAGAAAAAATCGAAGAAATTTTTCTGCACTTGATTGAAATGAATAAGAAAATCGAAACTTTGGAGGCGGAAAATACTGCGCTCAAAGCCAAAATCTCTGCCCGTAAATAACCCTGTTTAAACTCGGAAAAAAGTACAGCGGTTCGACGACTTGTCAAGCCGTCTGTACTCTTTTCACTAAATTTTTTCCTTATGAAAAACAGCATTAAAATAATCTTCGCCGCCTTGCTTTGCTTGACTTTCACTCATCTTGCCGTCGCGCAAGACCTCTGTGCTATCGACGCAAACTACACCGTCGGCACCGACCTGAGCAATAACCCGACCGAGCTGTGCGGCAACAATACAACCTCCGACCTTGTCATCGGCGCGGGCGAAAATGTCGTTTTTAAAAGCCAATCGAGTCTGTTGCTCACCGACGGATTTCAAGTCGCGGCGGGCGGCACTTTGGCGACGGAAGACTGTGCGACCTGCATCAGTTCTTTGCGCCCTTTGCCGCTTAGTGCGGTGATGCGCATTTTGCCAAACCCGACTACTGCCGACGCGGTCGTTGAAATACAATTAGACGCTGCCGCCAATTTGCGTTTGACTTTATTCGACCCTTTCGGAAAAGTCATCGAAAATTTCGGTGCGGCACAGAATTTCAACCCGGGTCTGCATACTTTTGACCTGCGTCTGAATGATTTGCCGAGCGGCATTTACATTTTACAGATAACCGACGGGCTGCGCATTTCGAGCCGTAAGGTCGTCAAACAATAGATTTTCGGAAGGTCGAGGGAGAGGTATAAACAACATCGGCAGTGTTTGACTTCTCCCTTTTTCCGATAACTTTCAACGAATTTCCTCAGAAAAATAATTACAATGAAAAACTTCCTGACCCTCATCGGTCTTTTCCTCATCGCGCAAAATCTCTGCGCTCAACTCCCCGAAACCTTCGACCTCGACCTCAACGGTTGGACTGTCAACAACCCTAACGCAAACTGGTATCACTCCGACGCAGGCACCGCTTTATCGCATAATTGGGACAATCGCCCGCCGATAAACTCGCCGACCAATACCGCCGGCAGCGGCGCGGCGGTGTTCAACGGGGACTCGCTTTCCGCAGCGGGCAGCACTGCGACGGTATTCACATTGACCTCTCCGATTTTGGCGGTCGGCGGGCTGACGAACGAAAAGCCGGGTCTGATTTTTAATCAATACTACAAAAACTTTGCGGGAAGTGCGCGCGTCGAGATTTCTACGGACGGAGGCATGACTTGGGCAATTTTTCCGGTCAATCAAAGCGTCGGCAACTTTATGGAAACCCCTCCCGATGATTTTGTTTTTCTCGACATTTCTTCCGTAGCTTTGAATGAACCCGAGTTGCAAATTCGCTTCGCTTACGAAGGTGCCGGCGGCTTTTGGATCATTGACGATGTGGATTTAGTGAGCAATGTCGCGCAATTTACCCCGACTTTCCCGCCGGCATTGGCGGATACTTTGTGCGCTTACGCTTACCCCTTTCACTCCGACAGCGAAGGCGGTGCTTACCCTCCCGACGAACTCGTGGTAGAGTACATCGACGGTACGACCGCAGCCGAACGCGCCGCCGTGCGCCAAATATTTCAGGTAACGGACTACGAATATTGCGAATGCGACACTTTAGAGTTGTGGAAAAATCCCGTGGTTATCGAGCCGACTAAGGTAGAAATTGCGGACGCCGATTTCCCGAACGAAGGGGCGGATTTCAACTTCCCGGAGGGTTTCAATCCTATGTTCAACGATTGTTCCGCGACGGTTTCCTACGGTTTTGCTTTTCAAATAACGGATTTATGTGAGACCTACAGCCCGAATTTTACGGAACGCACAACGGGAGGTACCGGCAATTCGACGATGTTGGCAATACGCGGCGGAGTCGGAGCGGGTTTTACCGTGCCGAATATCAATTTGCTCGCCGACAGTTTGTACGTTTTTTCTTTCTACGGTCGTGTTTTGCCGGGAACAGGTTTTCCTGACTTAGAAATTTCCGTCGGCGGTACTCCCCTCGACACGGTGACGCTGACGACTGACGGCGCGGCTTGGGGCAGATACGACGTAAAATTAGACGTACCGACCGCAGGCGGCGGACTCATCAGCGTCAATCAAATCAACGCCGGCGGGGTGTACGCCCTCGACGATTTGTGCTTGGCGGTTTATCTGTTGGGCGACGCAAATATCATCGACATCAACGGCATTAAAGAGAAAGCAAAATCCTGTGCGAAGGTGGAAGAAATTGACAAAAACTATTACAATTTCGACTTTACCGGCGAAGAAACACCGCTTGTCGCCGTGCCTGATATTTTCCCGACCGTGCCGACCGTGTCTGCCTATACCGACGAAAAAGTTATCGCCGTCTTAGACACGGGCATGGACTACAACTTTTCCGAAGATAACAATACCGACATCGACCTGCGGGCGCGCTTATACTACAACGAAAGCAATCCCTGCAAACAAACCGACTTTATCGGCTACAATTTTGTCGATACTTTAAAAACGCCCTACGACGACAGCCGGGGCGGACACGGCACACACGTAGCGGGCATTATCGAAGAAAATATTCGGCTCAATCCCGACCCGATGAGCGTTTGTGATTACAAAATAATGCCGGTCAAAACCCACGATACGCTCGGTATCGGCACCTTGTATCGAGTATCCTGCGGCATCAGTTACGCGGCACAGCGCGGGGCGGATTACGTCAATGCGAGTTGGGGTTATTACGGCGAAGAAAAAGATATTTTAGAGAATGTCATTCGCAATGCGGGCGATGATTTCGACCTGATGGTCGTCTGCTCGGCGGGTAATGACACGACCGATATCGGTGTACAAAAACATTGGCCGGCGAGTCTCGATTTACCGAAACTCATCAGCGTAGCGGCGACGGCAGATCAGGCGACACCGGCCTTAGCGGCTTTCTCGAATTTTAACGACCCGGCGGTACATTTCGGCATTTTGGGCGAAAACACGGAGAGTGCCGTGCCGCCGCATACTTTACTCGCCGACGCGACCAAAAGCGGTACTTCTATGGCTGCTCCGCGTTTGACTGCTGCCGCCTATTTGACGCAATGTCACTGCACGGAAAATGACAAAAACAAGGTGCGTTCTATTCTGCGCAGCATGGCGAACAACAACGGTCAACTGCTCAACGGCACGGAAAACGGTCGCTTTTTGGATTTAGAAAATTTCGTGGCTGCTTTGTCTGCCGCCGACTGTCCGGTTGCGGTTAGGGAAATTGAAGATACTTTCGACCTGCGTATTTTTCCCAACCCGACAAGCGATTTTCTTTTCGCAGAAACGGATTTGCCGGCATCGGAAAACCTTTTCGTCCGCATTCTCGACCTCACGGGCAGGGTATACGCAGAGCAAAAAACCGATTCTTCCGACTTTCGCGTCGATGTAAAAGACCTGCCGCGCGGTGCTTATTTCCTGCAAATTTTCGGCGAAAAAGGACAAAAAAGCATCGGTTTTGTGCGGCTTTAATTGAAGACTTATTGTAATTATTTTTCTGCGCCTTTCGGAAATTCATTTTTTCGGAAGGCGCGCTTTTTTGTGCACTCCTGTCTTTTTTCTATCTTGGCTGCTTTGTACCGAATCACTTCTTGTCCGAGACCCGTTCACTAACTAAAAAGTCAAGATGCGTTCGTACTCTCTCGTCCTTCCTTTCCTGTTTTTACCGCTTTTTCTTTTCTCACAAAATACCGAAAGTTTTGCGGAGAAAATCGCCTACGCCGGCGAACTGAAACCCGCCGCAGGTATCGACTATTTGCTTGCTTTGACTAAAGACTCCGAACGAATCGCCCCCGATACTTTAGCTTTGCTGTATCACAAAATCGGGGTAAAATATTTTCAAATGCAGGATTATCGCAGCGGCATTCGGCACACGCTGACGAGCAAAAAATTGCGCGAAGAGTTGTTAAACACAGGCACAGCGGGCACGAATATGTTGTCGCAATCTTACGGGAATTTGGGTAGCCTGTACCGCTATCTGTACGACAGCGAAGGAAAGTTGACTTACCTCGACAGCACGGAATACTTCTTCCGCAAAGTCATTGCTCTCGGCGATACGCCGCAAAACGTCCGCTACGTTTCCGCCTGTAAGGAAACGGGTTACATCTTTTACGAAAAATCGGACTACGCAAAAGGGCTGCAATTTTACGAAGCGGGCATCGCGCATTTACTTACTCAAGACACGTTGACTTTGGACTGGCAGAGCGATTTGGCGCGCTTGTATTTGGAAAAAGCTACCATCATTCTCGCTCAAAAAGACAGCACGGCTTACGCGCAGAGCATAGAAAACTTGCGATATGCCGTTCCCGTTTTGGAGGAAGACGGGGCGTATCCGATTTTGCCCTTGGTCTATGATAATCTGGCGGATTTGTACGAAAAATCGGGTAAAAACGCGGAAGCACTCAGGGCTTACAAGCAGTCGATTTATTGGCTCGAAGAACTCATCGCCGCCGAATATCAAGACCGCACCGAAGAGTGGAAACTGCGCCTGGCAATGACCTACAACAACCTCGGCGATTTTTATAACGGACAAAAAAACTACGACTCTGCGCTCGCTTTTTTTGAAAAATCATTGGAAATTAAAGAAAAATTGTACGGTCGGGGTTTTCACATCTCCAAAGGAGCATATCACGTCAACGTCGGCGAAACATATTATGAAAAAGACGAGTTCGCGACGGCGGCGCAATATTTCCACACCGCTTTACGGCATTTCTTACCCGATTTCAAAACCGAAAATTTATCCGCGCAACCCAACCGAAAACAGTTGGAACTCTGCGCCGAAAAAGTCAATCTACTCTACGCTTTGGAGCAAAAAGGCAAAGCTTTAGCGGCTCTCGGGCAGTCCGATTTTGCCTTGCATACTTATATGACCGCCGACGGACTCATCGACATTATGCGCAAAAACCGCTCGGATGTCGGCTCGAATTTATTTTGGCGGGAAAAGACGCGCGGCATTTACGAGCGGGCATTAGCGTTGGCTTTTGCGAAACAAGACCACGACAAAGCCTTTTATTTTTTTGAAAAAAGTAAAGCGGTTTTGCTCTTGGATGCCCTACACGCGGCGGATGCGCGGCGTTTTTTACCCGATAGTTTGGCGGAGACGGAAAGTGAGTTAATCCGAAAATCGGAAGCAGCCCGCGCCGCTGCGGCAACGAACAAGAGAAAACATCCGGATTACGTGAAAGCCGATGCGGAGTTGAGTGAATTTACAAAAAATTTGGCGGCAAATTATCCGCGTTACCATGCAGTGCGCTATGATACTTCGGTACCGGATTTACAAGCGAATAATGCTGTTTACGCTTACCGTAACGCGACGGAATACGTCCACTTTTTCTACGGCGAAAAGCACCTGTACACCCTCCGCTTCGGTAACGGAAAATCGAAAATGCACCGCGTCGTCCGCAATGCAGAAACCGACACTTTGCTTAAAAAACACCTGCAACAATTTACCGCACCGAGTAAAATTCTCAATGACCCGACGGCTTTTCACAACTCGGCTTTTCGGGTGTACGAATTGCTGCTGCGACCGCTTTTTCCCGATAAAGTTTTTCCCGAAAGTTTGGTTTTGCTGCCCGATGATTTTCTCAACGTTTTGCCTTTTGCCGCCCTGAAGATTCGTGCTGCGTCAAGTGACAATGCGGACTACCTCTTAATGCAAACCGACCTGCGTTACGCTTACTCTATCAATGTTCTGCAAAATCAAGCAACGCCGAAAAAGCAGTCGGTGCGTGTCTTTGGTCTTGCTCCTTTTGCGGTGCAGGAAGGCAAGCGGGCACTACCTTACAGCGATTATGAATTGAAAAAGGCGGCGGAAAATTGCGGCGGAAAATTTGTTACCGGAGACGCTGCGGACAAAGATTATTTCTTGGAAAATGCGTCCGCTTTCGCCATTCTCCACCTTTCGACACACGCCGCCGAAGAGGGTGAGGAAGGCAATCCGGAAATTGCCTTCGCGGACGGAAATTTGACTTTAGACAATCTGTATTCTACGCAATTCGATAACAACCTAATCATTCTCTCTGCCTGCGAAACGGGCTTGGGCGACGTCAAAAAAGGGGAAGGGGTGTTGAGTCTCAATCGCGGTTTTACCTACGCGGGCGCGAAAAGTATGATTTCGAGTCTGTGGAAAATCAATGAAAAATCGACGGGTGATATTTTGGGTAAATTTTACGAAAATTTAGCGACGGGAGATAATAAGAGTCTCGCTTTGAACCGCGCACAGAGAGACTTTTTGCGCAATGCGGATGCCGTTTTTCAATCGCCGTATTATTGGGCGGGTTTGACGTATTTCGGGGCGGACGGGGTGGTGATTTTAGAGGGGAAAGGGCTTGGGAAGTTTTGGATTTTTGCGGGTTTGGGAAGTTTATTGCTCGTTACGTTTTTCGTTTTTTGGAGAAAAAGATGATTTTTTTTGAACCTGACCCCGTACAGTTGTCGGGGTGATTTTGCTTTTACTTCGTAAAATCTCTAAACTCACTACCTTCGCTGCATGAAAGAAATAACCTTTACCAATGCGCACCGCCGCGCTCATTTTGAGTTTTTTAACGGAATGAATCACCCGCATTTTAACCTGTGCGCAAATGTGGACATTACCGATTTTTTGCGGCGCATTAAAGCAGAAAATTTGCCGTTTACGCCCGCGATGGTGTGGCGATTGTCAAAATGTGCAAATGATATTCCCGAATTTCGGCAGCGTATCAGAGGAGAGAAAATTGTAGAACACGAGGCAGTACATCCTTCTTTCAGCACGGCAACCGACGAGGCGGATGTCTTTAGTTTTTGCGAAGTAAAATATCAACCGGACGAAGCCGCATTCATCGCCGACGCAAAAAACGTCATTGAAAAAATGCGTACCGACCCGATTATCGAAGACGAGCCGGGGCGGGATGATTACCTCTTTTTATCGTCGATTCCGTGGGTGAGTTTTACGGGTTTGACGCACGCCATGTCTTATCATCCGCACGACTCGGTGCCGCGCATCACCTGGGGAAAATATTTTACACAAGGCGAGAAAATTATGATGCCCTTGGCGGTGCAGGTGCATCATGCTTTGGTGGACGGGCGGCACGTGGGGCGGTATTTTCAGGCGGTCGAGACTTTTACGAGATTTTAGATTTTAGACGTTAGATGTTAAACTGCTCGCGCCTCTCTCACCTCTCTCCTCTCCCCTCTCCCCTCAAAAACTAATCATCCAATTCCTCAATTTCCCGACTCGAAAAACTCGCTGCATTTCCCTGTTCGCGCACAAAATTACACCAGACGCATTTGTCCTCTTCGCAGCCTTCCGAAAACTCGTGTGCCGTGATGCCCGCGTAGGCGGTTTTCATCATTTGCTTGACTGTTGTGACATCTTTCGGGGTGTAGTTTATCGTTTTTGTAACCCAATCGCCGCGACTGTCGGGTTCTAAATAGCTGATTTCGCCGCTGACGACGCGCACGGGGGTGTTGCGGTAGTTTTCGTACAAAATTTTGTAGAAAACCAATTGCCGCCAATAAGTGCCGCCGTTGATTTCTCCGTTTGTCGGGCGTTGTATTTTGCGTGCACTTTGACTGCCGGTTTTGTAGTCCGTAATCGTTGCCGTGGTGCCGTCGATGAAGTTCACGCGGTCGATAACGCCCTTAATCGGTACGCCTTCCGCTTCGGTCGAGATACTTTTTTCGGTCAGCACTTTGCGGCTCCACGTTTTGATATTTTCTTCGTAATAAGTCGCAAGATTTTCGCGCCCGCGCAGCAAGTGTTGTTTGTAGCTTTCGGGTCGGAAGTAACCGCGCAGGTTCGCCATTTCAAAATCGAAAATACCGATAAATTCACTCTGTGAGGGAAAATGCCGCTTTTCGTGGGCGGTCATGCGCTCGAAAAGGCGTTGCAGTGCATTGTGCATCGCCGTGCCGTAGCTCGCCGCCTCGCTTTGCACGACGGGTACGCGCAGCACATTTTCGTAGTAGAAAGCAACCGGGCAGCGCAGATATTGGTTCATCGCGCTGACGCTGAGTTGAAAACCGGAAAGCAGTCCGTCCAGTATTTCTTTGTCAGGCAGCAGCAGAGTACCGGGTGCATTTTCGGTGAGCAGCAGGGTTTGTGCTTCCAAAAGTGCCTCGGGGGCGGCTTCTTTTTTGACCGCCGTCAGTTTTTTATTTTGTAATATCTCGTCGATAAAAACGGTGCGCGGGCGGTCTTTTCCTCTTTTGTCCGTGCCGGAGTAAGAGATTTGCAGCCGTTCTTTGGCGCGGGTGACGGCAACGTAAAACAGGCGACGGCGGGCTTCTTCTTCGTCGGTCGTGCCGGAGAGGGTCAGCGTGTCGGGGAAGGAAAAACGGTAGCTGCTGCTGCGTTTGCCGGCTTCCCACATATCTCGACCGGTGCCGATCAGGAAGACGCGCTCAAACTCTAAGCCCTTACTGCCGTGCGCTGTCATCAAGTTGACGCCCTCGCCGCTGCCGCTTGTTTTTTGGACTTGCAGCGCGATGCGGTTTTTGTCCATATTGCGAAAAATACCGAGCAGTCGCTCCGCCGTCGAGCGGGGGTAGCGTTCGGTTTCTTCGCGCACGAAGCCTAAGAAAGTGTGGACGATTTGCAGCAGCCAAACCTTCTCTTCGGATTGAATGATACTGCGCAGCATCCCCGTCTGATTGATGAGTCTTTCGATGAGGCGCGGCACGGGCAGGTTGGCAAAATCGGAGAGCAGTTGACTGAAAAGGCGTGCGGTTGCCGTGAGTTTTTCGGGTTCTGCGAGACCTAAATTGCGCAGCTTTTTTTCGTCGGCAATGAGGTCGCGCCACATCGGTCGGTCGGCGTAAGATTGCTCGGCTTGGTACAGCGCAATTTTGGCGAGGTCGTTCAGATTGACTTCCAAAAAGTCGAAATACAAAATCTTAAACAGCAAGTCTTCGCCGCTGTACGGCACGGAATATTCGGCGTAAAAATACTCGATTAACATGCGCAGGCGGCTGATGATTGCCGTGTCCAAAATGTTGACCTTGCGCTTGGTTTGGTAAGGTATTTCCTTTTTTTGCAGCAGCTCGATGAGGTTGCCGGCTTGGCGGTGTTTGGCGTAGAGAATTGCGATTTCGTCGAGCGGAAAACCTTCTTTTTGCCACGCTTCGATTTGGGCGATAATGTCCGCGTCTTCCTGCAATTTGTTCGGGTATTCAACGATAGTCGGCAGCACCTCGGAGTCGGCAAAAGTGCCGTTGCCGGCGGTCAAAATTTTATCGACCCCGAAGTCGCGCAGGGAGTTGACGATGCGTTTTTCGTTGCGTCCGATGAGTGCGCTCGCCGCGTCTAAGATGTGCTGGGAAGAGCGATAATTTTGGCGCAGCACGACGAGGCGCAGGTCGTTTTCGTACTGTGCGTGAAAGTCGGTCAGATTTTTCAGACGTGCGCCCTGAAACTCGTAAATACTTTGGTCGTCGTCGCCGACGATAAAGATATTCGGATTTTGCCAATAGCGAATCAGGTGTTGCAAAATTTCGTTTTGCGCCCCGTTGGTATCCTGATATTCATCGACTAAAAAATACAAATATTGCTCCTGATAGGTGCGCAGCAGGGCTTCGTTTTCGTCAAAAGCCTTGACAACCCAAAGTATCATATCGGCGTAGTCGTAGCGGCGGCGGCGAGACATTTCGGCGACGTACTCGGGAAAGAGTTTGACGGCGGCACGCAGTTTGTCGGCTTTATCCTGCTCGGCGGCGAATTTTGCGGTTTTTAAATCCCCCTTTTTCGCCGTTTTGGTGTTGCGTTTGTAAATAAAATCCTCGCGGTTGGGCAGGTCTGCAAGGTAAGTATCTATTTTTCTTTCCAAATATTCCACCGACCAATCTTCCTCTTTCATCCGCCGAAAAAGATCGTCTAAGTGGCTGATATAAAAGGACAAATCACCGCCCCTCCCGCGCCGCAGCGGATGCGAAAAGGGCAACCTGCCGAGGATTTCCTCAATGATTTCTATTTTCTCCAACTCACTGACCGGCTCTAAGTCGTGTCTGCCGAACAGCTCCAAATTGTCTTGAATAATACCGTTGCAAAAGGAATGAAAAGTGAAGATATGCACCCGATGTGCTTCCGGACCGATGAATTCTAAGAGCCGCTGCCGCATGGCTTGCACGCCCGCATCCGTAAAGGTCAGGCAGAGAATGTTGTGCGCCTGTGCGTCGGTTTCCAAAAGAATTTTGCCGATGCGCGCGGTAAGAATGTGCGTTTTGCCGGTACCGGGACCGGCAATGACGAGGACGGGACCCTCGATGGTTTCGACGGCGGCGGTCTGCTCGGGATTGAGGATGTCGAGGGCAGCGAGAAATTGCTCGTTGTAGTCTTGTATTTTAGCGGGTTTAGTCACGGGGGGAAAGGTCGGTATTTTTTGGGAAGGAAACGGGAGAAATCGGATGATTTTTTAATCCTTCGTTTGCGAATTGAAAATGAAATTTCCGGTTTCGAGCGGTTTCAAATACCGTGTAACAAAAATTCAAAAGAATTTTTGTTCATGGTAATTACTCCGACTCTGTCTTCAAAATTATCGGAGGCGGCTCCGCTTGCTGAGGTTGAAAAGACAACGCCGCGCGTTTTTTTTACATATATTTGCAAAAATAACAAACTAACCGACAATCAACGGGTCGGTCTAAAAAAAGGCGAAAAGCCCGACAGATGCGCGAAACTAAATTCATTCAACAAAACAAAAGAAAGTGGGCGGGTTTTGAGAAAAATCTCGAACGACAATCGGAAAACCCCGAAGAGTTGAACGAACTTTTTGTGCAGGTGACGGACGACCTTTCTTACGCACGGACTTTTTATCCGAATCGCTCGGTACGTGTTTATCTCAACGGTTTGGGGCAAAAAATCTTTTTCAGTCTTTACAAAAATCGCAAGCGCGAAAAGGGCAGATTTAAGCATTTTGTTTTTGAGGGGCTGCCGCAGTTGGTCTATGAGTCGCGCAAAGAATTTCGGACGGCGTTTTTGGTTTTTGTGTTGAGTATGGCAATCGGTGTGCTGAGTTGTGTGATGAATGAAGATTTTGCGGCAATAATTTTGGGCGAAAGCTACGTGGAAATGACGCTCGAAAATATTGAAAACAACGACCCGATGGCGGTTTACAAAGCCAAAGAAGAGGGCGGAATGTTTGCCGTGATTACAGCGAATAATCTGCGCGTCGCTCTGCTGACCTTTGCGATGGGTGCGCTGTACGCGGTAGGTACACTTTTAATTTTGATAAAAAACGGCATCATGGTCGGTGCTTTTCAATACTTCTTTTTGCAGAAAGATAACTCTGAGGTCGGTCTGACTTTGTATCAAATCGCACTTCCCGCCTTTATTTTGCTCGGTTTGGTTTTTAAATTACTGCCGTGGTTTTTGCGAAAAAGCAAGCCTCGGGTGTACGAAAAGTACAAACGGAAATTTTTTCCCGCTTTGCTGCTGACCGTGTTTTCCTTGGTAACTTTGATTGGTTTGGGTTTGATAACTACCAATCCCGGCAGTTTATTTGTCGAGTCCTTCTTGACGATTTGGATACACGGTACGCTCGAAATTTCCGCCATCATTATCGCGGGCGCGGCGGGGCTGACGATGGGGCGCGGCTTGATTTTTCCGGGTACGCTGTCGCGCATTAAGGCCTTTCAACTGTCGGCGCGGCGCGGTCTGAAAATCATGGTCGGCATTATTCCGATTATCATTGCGGCGGGTTTTATCGAAGGTTTTTTCACGCGCTACACGGAGACGCCGGACATTATTCGTTTGTTTTTTATCCTGTCTTGCCTGGCGTTTATCCTTTTTTACTTCGTGTACTATCCGTGGGCAAAGGCGCAACGCGGCTTCGACTCCGACCTGCGACACTCGCAACTTTCGCCCGATAATACGCAACAAATTAACTATCGCACCATCAAATCCAACGGAACAATTTTTTCCGAGGTATTCGTTTTTGCGGGCAGATATTTAGGAGACTTGGTGAAAATTGCGGCGGGTGTGACGGTATTTTATCTGCTGATTACTTTTACTTTAAGCGAAGTTTCGCCTTTCGATACTTTCCGTTTTTCGAATTTTATGAGCAGTAACGAACCGGGGGCTTTGCAACTTATCATCACGGTTTTACAGATTTTCTTCGGTTCTTTGGGTACGGCGGGGCAGTTTTTCGACAATACACACATCGACCTTTTACCGGCGATAAACTCCTTTACGTTGGCAACTTTAGCGACTTTCACGCTGCCGCTTTTAGTACGCAATACGCGACGCGAAAAAGAAATTACGGAAAAGAAAAACGCAGGTTATTATTGGTTGCTGTTCAGCAAAATGCTGATACCCGCAGCGGCGATTGCGTTTTTCTTCAATCTCGGCGAGGTGTACGTTTATTTTTTCGGCGTAGCCGTCATTCCGCTTTTACTGTTGTGGATGTACATTATGGCTTACGAAAACGTCCATATTTTTGTCGGTTTCAAGCGGGTTTTCAAACTCATCAGCGGTAATTTTTGGCGGGTCGTCGGCTTGGGTGCGACACTTATTTTGCTCGGTATGCTGACTTTTATGTTTTCCGACAGCATCGTTTTCTTCTTCATTTTCGATTTTATCGGCATGAATTTAAACTTTGCGGAAGAGACGATGAGCAACATTTCCGCCGTGTTGCTGACGGGCGTCGGGATGTTTTTTATTCATCTGATATTGGCGGTTTTGTGCATCGGAGTCGGTATGCTGTATCACACTTTGGTAGAAATAAAAGAGGCGCCGAGTCTTTCGGAACGGGTGGAAAATATCGGGGAAGAGCGGCGGTTGCAGGGGATGGCGCGGGAGTAGAAATAATTCTTTTCTACACCAAAGCGAACCGCTTCCCCGGCAAACTCTTCACTACCCCCTGAAATTCCAAACCCAATAACATCGCCGACAGCTCGCCGCTCGACATGTGCACCTGCCGCAAAATAATGTCGAATTGACTTTCATCCGCCTCTTGCATGATGTCGATGACCTTTTTTTCCGCTTCTGTCAATTCCTGAAAAAGTTTGGCTTGTTTTTCGACCGCTAATTCGTCGTCTTCGGCGAGTTGCCAGTGCATGGTGTGTGCAATTTGCTCCGCATTTTCGATGAGCGTGGCTTTGTTTTGGCGAATAAGCATATTGCAGCCGGCGGAAAGTTTATCGCGGATACGACCCGGCACGGCAAAAAGCGGCTTGTTGTACTGCGCGGCACGCGTCGCGGTGATGATAGAGCCGCCGCGCTCCGCCGACTCGACGACAACGAGGGCATCGCATAGACCCGCAACGATACGATTACGCATCGGAAAGTTTTCGCGGTCAGGACTGCGCTGACTCGTAAACTCGGTAAGCAGACCGCCCTGCTCGACCATTTTTTCGGCAACCTTACGGTGCGCCGCCGGATAGATTTTTGCCATACCCGAACCCAATACGCCGATGGTTTTTTGCCCCGAGGCGAGCGCAGCTTTATGCGCCGTCACATCGACCCCGTAGGCCAAGCCGCTGAGAATGATAACGTTGTAAGGACGCAGCCCTTCGGTGATTTCTTCGCAGATACTGATGCCGTGGTGCGTAGGCTTGCGCGTACCGACCACGCCGACGATGCGGGCGGCATTCAAATTTGCGTTACCTTTGTAGAAAAGAAGCAGCGGACAATCGTTTTGCTTGCGCAAACGCGCGGGATAAGTTTTGTCGGTATAAAAATGTGCTTCGATGTTGTTGCGCACAATGTAGCGCATTTCTTTCTCGGCTTCGCGCAGCACATTTTGTTCCAGAACCGACTTTGCAATCGCCTCGCCGACACCGGGCACGCGCAACAATGTACTTTTGTCGGACGTAAAAACATTTTTTACACCGCCGCAGTAGCTGATGAGATTTTTCGCGGTTGCCGCTCCGACCAAAGGGATTTTGGTGACGGCAATCTGATGTAAAAGCAAGTCTTCGTCCATGTATGTTTTTCGGTAAATGAGCGGTGCTGCATTAAATTGTTTAATTCGCCGGCAAACTTAAAACATTTTATTCAAAAAAGAGTCCCAAAACAAACAATTTTTCACAATGAGTAAAAAAGCCTCGGGTATTCTCCCCAAATTTGAAATTATCATCATCGCCGTTTTCTTTTTCAGTTTTATCATCTGGGCGGTCAGCCGTTGCAGCGACATCAAAGAAGCGGCGGTCGAACGGTTGGCGGACGATGAGACCCCGGAACAAGTCACCGTCACGGGTACTCCGGAAGGCATCGCCAATGTCGTCAACGACGGCACCCGCGATACCGTTTATCTCACCCGCCGTGACACCATGACCGACAACCGCACTTACGGCAGACTGTACATCACCATCAATAATTTGAAAGTGCGCAAAGAACCCGGATTGAAAAGCGACGTTATCTCCCAACTCCCGTTGTTCAGCGAAGTCAAATTTTTGGATGAAGTGACGGACAGTACTTTCCAAATCAACCTCGGCTACGAAACGGCGGACGAACCCTACGTGAAAATCCGCACCCCGCAGGGCAAAGACGGCTGGGTGTACGGCGCGGGCGTGAATTATTATAAAAAAAAGAGAAGCGGAGTTTTGGAGTAGAGAGAATTAGAACGCGGAGGCACGGAGACGCGGAGTTTTTAGAGTTTGAGGAGAATAAGAACGGGAACCTTGAGAGACAGTGCAGTTTTTTTTCCAAATCAGGTTCAAATAAAAACGAAAACGGAGACAGGAAATCAAATTTTCCCTGTCTCCGTTTCTGTTTCAGCAAAAAGGCAAAAGTCGAAAGCCGTCCACCAACCATCAACTACCAACTACCAACCAACTACGGTACTTCCACCGCATTCAACACCTTATTCACAATATCCGTTTGCGTAATATTTTCCGCCTCCGCCTCGTAAGTCAAACCTAATCTGTGACGCAGCACATCGTGGCAAACCGAGCGCACGTCTTCGGGAATAACGTAGCCGCGACGCTGTAAAAACGCATAGGCCTTCGATGCCAGAGCCAAGTTAATACTCGCCCGGGGAGAGCCGCCGTAGTTGATTAAAAATTCCAAATCCGGTACGCCGTGCGCCTTCGGTTCGCGGGTGGCAAAGACGATGTCGAGGATATACTGTTCGATTTTTTCGTCCATATATACTTTGCGCACGGACTTACGTGCCTGCAAAATTTCTTTGGGACTGACGACGGGTTTTATTTTTGTAAAACCGCCTTCGGACAAATTACGGCGAATAATTTCGCGCTCCTCTTCCTTCGTGGGGTAGTCGATATTCACCTTCAACATAAAACGGTCGGTCTGCGCCTCGGGCAGCGGGTAAGTTCCCTCCTGCTCGATGGGATTTTGCGTCGCCAAAACGAGAAACGGTTCCTGCATCGGGAAGGTCGTGCCGCCGATAGTCACCTGTCGTTCCTGCATGGCTTCCAGCAAAGCGGACTGCACCTTGGCGGGCGCACGGTTAATCTCATCGGCGAGGATGAAGTTCGCAAAAATCGGTCCTTTACGCACCGAAAAATCATTTTCCGCCGGGTTGTAAATCATCGTACCGACAATATCCGCCGGCAGCAAATCCGGAGTAAACTGAATACGGCTAAAGCGGGCATCGACCGCCGACGCCAAAGTATTTATTGCCAAAGTTTTCGCCAAACCCGGCAGACCTTCGAGCAGAATGTGCCCCTTGGTCAGCAAACCGAGCAGCAGTCGCTCAATCATGTGGTTTTGTCCGACGATGACCTTCGCGGTCTCGGCGTTGAGTGTCTCGACGAAGGCCGAGTCGATGTATATTTGTTCGTTTAAGGCTTGAATATCTGTGGATTGCATGAATGACTTTTTACGCTGATTTTTTAAGATTTTCTATGATTCTCGCTGTTTTTTTCAGGTTGTGCTTCTTTTTTGTCACGCAAAGTTGAGAAATGATTTTTGAATAAAAAACAATGAACCGAGATTAACACCATTTTTAGAAAAATCGCCTGACTACCCAACTCCTCAACTACCCAACCTCTCGACTTTCAAAGCCCGTACTTGTCAATTAGGTACACCAAACTCAAAATCGACGCCGCGCCCAGTTCCAATTCCCGCTTATTCACCGCGTCGATGTTGTCGATTTCCGTGTGATGATAATCGAAGTAACGCTGACTGTCGGGGCGAAAACCGATGAGCAGTCCTTTTTGTTCTTTCAGACCGCTGATATCCGCGCCGCTGCCGCCCGTTGTCAAGCCCAAACCGTAGGGTTCTAAAAGGGGCAGCCATTTGGTCAGACTGCGGTGATTTTCGGTGTAAGTGTCGGGGTGTCCGTCCGTTTGAAAACCGCGCGGAGTAAAGCCGCCCGAGTCGCTTTCCAACGCTGCGAGGTGGTATTCGTTGTTCGCATCTGATTGTTTCCAATATTCTTTTGCGCCCGCGAGACCGTTTTCTTCGTTCATAAAAAGCACACAGCGAATAGTACGTTTGGGTTTGTAGTTCAGCCTTTTCATCAACTGCAAAACGTCCATGGCGTGTACGCAACCCGCGCCGTCATCGTGTGCGCCGCGTCCGACATCCCAACTGTCTAAGTGACCGCCGACGAGGATGATTTCGTCGGGAAATTCGCTGCCGCGTATCTCGCCGATGACATTCGCCGAGGGTTTGTCGGACAGCATTTGCGAAGTGGTGCGCAGGTAAACCGTGGTTTTTCCGGCTTTGATGAGGCGGCTCAATTTTTCCGCATCGTTGGTACTGACGGCGCAGGCGGGAATTTTTTGGTTTTCGTTTTTATAAATCAGCGTGCCCGTGTGCGGATAGTCGTCTAAACGGGTAGTCAGACTGCGCACGAGTACTGCCTTTGCGCCGTACTCCGCTGCCTTACTCGGCCCGAAGACGCGTTGGTCGCCCGCCCCGCCGTAGGCCGTAAAAGTACGAAAGTTGCTGCCGTCCATCGGGCGGTTGTAAAAGACGATTTTGCCGCGCACTTTTTCGCCCAATTCATCTACTTCATCGAGACTTTGTACTTCAATGACTTCGCCGGAAACACCCGCGTCACCCGTACCAACGGAGTTGCCGAGGGCAAGGGCGCGTAAGTCCATCGAGCCGGCGACGGAGGTTGCAACGCGCACGATTTCTTTGTCGCCTCTGTCCCAGTGCGGCACCATGCAGGGCTGCAAATAGACCTTGTCTAAGCCGAGAGTGTCCAGCATTTGTTTTGTCCAATCGACGGCGGCGGCTGCCTGCGGCGAACCGGCGAGTCTGCCCCCGATATTCGTGGTCATGTCGGTCAGCCATTCGTAACATTTTCCTTCGGAAAGGGCGGCGGTGTAGATTTTTTTGATGTAGAAAGCGTCGGTATCTTCGGCGGTCGAGTCTTGTGCGAAAGCGACATTTGCGCAGCAGAAAATGAAGCAGAAGAGGAGGAAGCGAAGGTTCATAAAGTCAGTTTTTTAGTCGATTGAAGCAGTTGTGATTTTGGCAGAGAGTCCGGAATGTGGATTGTAAGTGTATTTTTTACGTTAAACAAAAATTTAACATTAAGAACACATAAATTTTACGTTTCAAAAAACGGAATAAAAGTTTACTGAAAAGAAAAATAAAAAATTAAAAGACAAAACAGACTTACTTTTCGTATTAAATTTCATTTCAAACATTGAAAATTATTTCTTAACAGAAAAGTATGAAATCACGGAAAATAATTTCGGGTACTAATTGTATTTTTTACACAAAGTAATTATCTTTGCATCAGAAATTATTGATAAACGTATCAAAAACATAATTTCAAGATATTTTAAATCCGCTGCATTTCCTACAAAAGCGGATTTTCCAAGATTTTTATAATTTGGTTTTATTTGGTTAGGGCTGAGGTGGTGCTGTGGTGGCGCTACCTCATTTTTTTTGCCCGCTTGCCAAATTTCGCATCCGCCGCTGCACTATCGGATAAACCAAAACCGCTAAGATAATGATTATCGTTCCGAGATAAAATTCGGTGTTCAACTCTTCATTTTCCTTCAATAAAACCGCCGCTAACAGGATACCGTAAACGGGTTCCAAATTCACCGTTAAATTCGAGGCAAAAGCCGACAATTCTTTCAAAGCCCACAGTGCAAGATAATACGCCAACGTCGTACACAGCAGCGACAGTATCAGCATGTACAGCCAGTCCCGCCCCGTCGGCGGCACAAAATTTTCCGCGCCGGTCGGGTCTGACCAAAAGTAAAGCGGCAGTGTCAGAGTCAGAAAAAGCCATGCGCTGCTCAATTCCAGATAAGTAATCTGCATCGTCGAGGCGCGCTCCACGTATTTTTTATTATAAACCGAAAACAAAGCCGCTAAAAAAGCGGAAAGCAAAGCCACGGGAATCCCAATCCATAAATCCGCGCTCAAATTATTAGCAATCAACAGCATTCCGGGAATAATGAGCAAACCCAAACCCGCCTCGTATTTGTTGAATTTTTGCTTTAAAATCAACGGCTCCAGCAGCGAAGTAAAGAACGACGCCGTCGCCATACATACCAAACAGACCGATGCATTAGACAGTTTTATAGCGCCGTAAAAGGTAACCCAGTGCAACGCGACCACAATACCGATGAGCGAAAAATTGATAATATCACGACGCGGCAAAGTCTTGTACAGCTTCACGACATTTACCAAAAAAAGCAAACTGAAACTCGTAATCAGCACCCGCCACCACACGATATTGTAGGCGGGCAGGTCGATAACTTTGCCCAACACGGCGGTAATGCCGAAGAGCAAAACCGCGAGATGCAGGGCGGCGTAAGATTTTTGCGTTTGGTTCATAAGTTTTGCAAAAGAACAACCTTTTTTTGAATCCGCAGACAGCAAATGCGGCGCGACCGGACAGGATTTTTTCGGTCGGAAGTAATACGCTTTACATTTTTGCCGACTAAAGTACGACCGGTTCCGATAAAATTTACATTCTTGCTTATCTTTGTCTAAAATTTACGTTCGATTATCGGCAAAAAGCTTAATCCCGACTTCCGATTTTACCTTTCCGTGTCATGAATCAACCGTACCAAAATCCGCAATTCTTTTGGCTGTCGGAGACCAACCCCGGTTTTCCGCATCCGGAGCTGGCAACGCGCGACGGTATCTTAGCGATAGGCGGAGATTTGAGCGTCGAGCGTCTTTTGGAGGCTTATAAAAACGGGATTTTTCCGTGGTTTAATCCCGACGACCCGATAATTTGGTGGTCGCCCGACCCGCGCTTCGTGCTTTTTCCCGAAGAGCTGCGCGTCTCGAAAAGTATGCGTCCGTATTTCAATCAGCAAAAATATACGGTGACTTTCGACACGGAGTTCGAGCGCGTTATCCGGCATTGTGCACACACTAAGCGGCAAGGACAGGGCGGCGGCACTTGGATTACGGAAGACATGCGAGAGGCATACATCGAGATGCACCGTGCGGGCTGGGCACACTCGGTCGAAGTCAGAAAGGAAGGTGAATTGGTCGGCGGGCTGTACGGCGTTTGTATCGGTAAATGCTTTTTCGGAGAGAGTATGTTTGCGCACGCGAGCAATGCTTCGAAGTTTGGTTTCATTACTTTGTGCCGCCGCTTGCAGGAACTCGGTTTTTGGATGATTGACTGCCAACAACCGACGCAGCACTTAGCATCGCTCGGCGCCGTAAATGTCAGGCGACGCGATTTTTTGAAAGTTCTCAAACGCAATAACACCGAGGCGAGCATGGTCGGAAATTGGCAAAATCTGCTGATTGAAAATCCTGAAGACGACGAAAATATCCGGCTTGAAGTCCTATAATTTTTCGTCCACTTCTTTTAATTCCTCTTCATCATACTCACCAAACCACTTGTGCAACTGCGTTCGCGCATTGCCTTTTACTTCATCGTTTATATAACAGGCAATCGTCACCAAACCGAAAGTCAGCACCCCGAGGTCATCCGTATAACCGACGAGCGGCGTCAAATCGGGCAGCGCATCGAAAGGGGAAATGAAGTAACCTAACACACCGAGTACCAGCCGCTTTGCCCAAGCGGGCGTGTCTTTTCGCTTGTAAGCGTAATAAAGCAGCAGTCCGGTGTAGGCGGTTTTGAGACCCGCCTGTCGCGCGTAGTTTTTTATTTTCTTCCAAAAGGTATTTTCGGAAAAAGCGGAGGCGTATTTTTTGAAAGGATTTTCCATGATTTTATTTTTTCTGTATCGACTCAGGTACAGGGACTCTTTATGAATTTATGTGGTTTCCGTTTTTCTAAGGGGTTTCAACCCCTTGTATATCGGCAACAAGGGGTTGAAACCCCTTGGATTTATTCCGCAAACCACACGAAATCATAAAGCACCGGTACAGGGTACTTCTTCCGCGAACAACGAGAGATATTTGAGAAATCTACGGTGTTTTACGAAAAAAGTACCCCGTACCTTTTGTCAATTCTCTTCTTATTTAACGCTGCATTTCCAACAAAAATACGCGCCTTTAAGATTAAGACAAACAAATCCGGACGAGCGTTCTTAAATAAAAGTTAAACCGTAGGTACTTGTCCGTCCGACCGCTACCCCCAAACGTATATCATTTTGTAAGTTTGCAAAAATTTTAAACTTTGTTCTAAATCGGAACGAGGGATTCACAAGTTTCATAATAAAACTGAATTTTCAACATGAAAAAATTTATTTTCACCTTAATCACACTGACCGTATTTGCATTCACCGTGCAAGCACAAATTAACACCCCTGCCGCCAGTCCGACGGCAACGCTTTCTCAACAAATCGGCATGACCGACGTGGAGATTGTTTACTCGCGCCCGAGCATGAAAGACCGCACGATTTTCGCGGCGGACGGCTTGGTTCCTTACGGCGAAATCTGGCGTACCGGTGCCAACTCCGCTACCAAAATCACTTTCGGCGGCGACGTCATGGTGGACGGCAAAGAGTTGAAAAAAGGCAGCTACGCCGTTTTGTCTAAGCCGATGGCAGACCAATGGGAAGTGATGTTTTTCCCTTACGAAAAAGGCTCTTGGTCTTCTTACAAAGACGCGACTCCGGCGGCTACCGTTACGGCCAAAACGATGAAAACCGGTCGTATGATCGAGACTTTCGACATCGACATTAACCACAGCCGCGACGACGGTGCCCACCTCGAAATGGCATGGGCGGACACTTACGTGGCCATTCCCGTAACGGTTGACTCCGATGCAATGGTCATGAAAGACATCGAAGCGGCAATGGGCGGCACGACTGCGGGCGAGTATTATCAAGCGGGCAGCTACTACCACACGGCGGGCAAAGATTTGGAAAAAGCCTATGAGTGGGTACACAAAGCCAACGAAATGAACGGCGACGACCAAAAATTTTGGCAACTGCGCCGCGAGGCATTGATTTTGGCAGACTTGAACCGCACCGCAGAAGCTATCAAAGTAGCGACGCAATCTAAGGAATTAGCGATGAAAGCGGGTAACAAAGATTACGTGCGCATGAACGAAGCGTCGATTGCGGAGTGGACCAAAAAAGCCGGTATGAAAGGTTCTACGGGTATGAAAAAAGGTTCGGACACCCGCGTAAAACCTGCAAAGTCCGCAAGAATGTAAGCATTTTTTTGCCGATATTTTTTACTGAAAACGGGCTGTATCTTAGCGGATACAGCCCGTTTTTTCGTTTGCGGAAACGGTCAATCACCGATGACACAATCCTCCGTTTTGCGCTGAAAACTAACGCCGCGCACCATGCGCTTATAAGAGTCGGAATTGTGCTTGTGATTTTTTTCGGGGTCGATTTCCTGAAAATAAAAATCGAAAAGTGCATCGAGACCGAATAATTCGTAGCCGATTTTTACCTGACAGGCAGACAGGCGTTCGGACTGCTGCGGGTGCAGTTTGCTTTGTTTTTTCGTCAATCGCCGCACGTATTTTTTCTCCTGTGCCGCGGTCGGTTGCATTTTTTGCAGCAGGTGCTTGCTCGGATAATCAGTACTGTAAGGCAGCATAAACTCGTCGCCGTCGCGTATCGGAAAAGTTTCTAAAACACGCGGCAACTCCTCGACTTCAAATTTATAAATTAAGTCGGCTGCCGTGTACGTGTAAAAGTTGTCTTCTTCATTTAACGAAAAAACGACTTTACTTTTTCCGTCATAAACCACGCCTTTTTGTTGCTTTTTGAATTGTTTTGCGGCAAATGCAATACCGAAACACATTAAAATTATAACTCCGAAAAATAAAGCGGTCTGGATAAGGTGCTTTTTCTCACGCTTTTTGATGCGCTTATTCAGCGGCGTCTGCACATTTTTATCAATGACAAAGGAATAATGAAAATGCTCGGCGGATTTTTCGATTTTCACCTCACACAACTCTTCTTCAATAAAAAACGAGTAATTTTTGGTGTCGCGCACATTAAAATCAATCACCAGCACCTTGCTGTTAAGCGTAATGAGGACGTGCCCCGTTGTGTCCCCGTGAAAGAGAGTGATGGTTTTCGGTTGGTCTTGAATACCGAGATATTGCCAAGTGAATTGCCCCATTTTTAGAAGTAGCTGCGTTTTAAAATACTAACGCACGGGGCGAAAAAAGGTACAGGACGGAGCGGGAAATTTTTGTTTGTTTAACGGTTTATGCGTTTAAGAATTCAAATGCCCGGTCGCAACTAAACGATTAAACGACTAAACCCTTGAACAACCCTAATCAGCCGATTTTTGCCGTTTTGGCTTCCAACCAAGCTCTTTCTTCTCTATCTAATTCCGGCGATAATTCCGCAAAAACCTTCGCGTGATAATCGTTCAGCCAAGCAATTTCACGCGCCGTCATTTGCTGTATATCAATTAAATCCGTATCAATCGGAAACAGGGTCAAATCTTCAAATTTCAGCCATTTTCCGTACTCGTTTTCGCCCGCTTCTACACACAAAATCAAATTTTCGATGCGCATCCCGAACGCGCCGTCTTTATAAAAACCCGGTTCGTTGGAAGTAATCATGCCCGGTTTGAAGACCGTCGTGCCGCGACTCGTGACCGGATTCGGCGCAAAACCCTGCGGCCCTTCGTGAACGTTCAAGAAAAAACCGACGCCGTGCCCCGTGCCGTGTCCGTAGTTCAGACCCGCCTGCCACAGGTGCATCCGGGCGAGGGTGTCGAGTTGTGCGCCACGGGTACCGACGGGAAAAACGGCTGCCGCCAGCTCGATGTGTCCTTTCAAAACGCGGGTATAGCAAAATTTTTCTTCATCCGTCGCGCCGCCGAGCGAGACCGTGCGGGTGATGTCGGTCGTGCCGTCGTAATATTGCCCGCCGCTGTCGAGCAGCAAAATACCTTCGGCTTCGATGTCGGCACAAGTCGCCCGTTCGGCGCGGTAATGCACGATAGCGCCGTTGCCTTTGTAGCCGACGATGGCATCGAAACTTTCGCCGTAGTAGTCTTTTTGCTTGCTGCGAAAATCAGCCAAAACCTCCGCGACTTCCGTTTCGGGAATGCTGCGCACCGGCAGAGTTTTTTCTAACCAGCGGTACAGCCGCAGCAATGCGACGCCGTCTTTTACCATCGCGCGGCGCGTATGCTCGATTTCCGTCGGATTTTTCACGGCTTTTAACTGTTGAATAATGTTTTTTTCCGCCTTCGCCCGTCCGTCACGAACAGACTCGAAAAGTTGAATGTTAGCCGTGCCTTTGTCGTATTGTACCGTCGCCTCTTCGTGCAGACCGGCTAAAAAAGTTTTGATAACGACATAAGGTTTGAGGAAAATTTTATCGGCGGCGAGGATATTTGTCAGCTCGACGGTGACTTTTTCGATATTGGTAAACAGCCACGTCTGCTCTCTGCCGATGACGGCAAATGCATAGAAAACGGGATTGCACTCCACGTCATAACCGCGCAAATTAAATGCCCAGGCAATTTCGTCGAGTGCCGTGACGAGGTAATAATCGGCGGTCATTTGCGCGCGAATTTCGGCGAGTTTTTCGGCGCGTGACTTCCCGGCAAACTCGACGGGATGGGCAAAAATCGGGTCGCCGGGCAGGGCGGGGCGGTCTTCCCAAATGTCGTCGATTAAGTCGATATCCGTGACGAGTTCCGCATTTTTTGCTTTGATTTTATTGCGAATGTTTTTGACGTCTCCGACCGAAAACTGTCTGCCGTCACAGCCGACGGTATCGCCTTCCTCCAAATTATCGCGCAGCCAAGCTAAGTGCTCGGGCGCGTGCGGAATGCCTTGTTTGTGCAGCACAAATCCGCTGTCCGCCAACTGCGTTTCCGCCTGCAAAAAGTAGCGGCTGTCCGTCCACAGTCCCGCGTGTTCCTGCGTAACAATCGCCAAACCCGCCGAGCCGGTAAAGCCCGTCAGCCAAGCGCGGGTCTTCCAGCGGTCGGCGACATATTCGCTTTTGTGCGCATCGCCCGAAGGAATGAGGTAGGCGTCAATGCCCTGCTCTTGCATGGCGGCACGGAGATTTATTAGCTTTTCGTTCATTATACGGTTGTCAGTTGTTAGTTGTCGGTTGCCCGGCAGTCTTCGTTTTTAGCTCGATTTTTCGGAGGGAAGCAAATTTATAATTTTTTTCTATACGAACGGGAGAATGTCGGAAAAAGGTGGTTGTTCGATGTACGAATTACGATGTACGATGTACGAAAGTTAAGGCTGTTGCTTCAGGTTTTATTTTAACTCAGAGCAGAGGCATCGTCCGGTTGCCCGTACCGTAGCATCGACTTTAGTCGATTGGCTATTCCGATATTATTTTCTTTAGGTTCGCACACAAAATTTATGATGAGGTCGAATGAGTAACAGCGACTTTTAAGTCGTCTAAAAAACGAAGTTTTTTGCCCGAAAATAATATTTCTAATTTATAAGAGTCTTCTTTACGACCGGCTGAAGCCGGCGGTTACTAAAGACGCACAGATTTCATAATCAAATTAAGCATCAACCTACTGATAGGAATTCAGAAGACTCCGACATCAGCCTGTGTGCTAAAAAAATCAGCCGCAAGCGTACTGCCGGCGGCTGATTTTGAATTTATTTGTTTGGAAAAAATCAAGCATCGTAGCGATACAAACCCAAGTCTTCGATGAGTTGAATGATTTTGTAGGCGTATTTTTTATCGGTCGCATAGCCTGCTTTTTTCAAACCGTGTGCCCAGGCTTTGTAATCTTTTCTGTCCAATTTATAAAGCGGGCGGTAGCGTTTGGCTTGCAGCAACTTACTGTGTGCGCGAAAACTCTCCCAGTTTGATTTATACTTTCTGAAAAAATCTTTGTGGCTGTCGTCGGTGTAGTTGGCGCAATGCCCTTTTTTGCATTTGCGCGAAAAGCACTTGATGCCGAAGTGATTGTTATTTTGCGTAGCCAAGCGACTTTCGCCGACGTTGCTTTCCAGCAGACCCTGCGCCAGAGTGATGCTCGCCGGAATGCCGAATTTTTCCATCTCCGTCTGTGCGGTTTTCGCGTATCGTTCGACGTACTTGAGTTGCTTGATTTTTTTGCGGGCGGCGGCGCGTTCGTCTTCGCTGAGGTTCGGATTGTCTGCTTTGAAGGTCAGATTGGTAAAGGTATTTGCCAAATTATTCCCCTGTTGTGCAGCGACGGTCGATTTATCGGGAGCGATATTATATTTCTTTTTCGGAGCGGCGGGCTTGCTGTAGCCGGCCCACAGACCGCCGAAAATACCGGTAGATTTTTTAGCTTTCGGTTCTTCTTTACTGACAAATACCGGTTCGCTTTCTTCGCGGGTAAAAAACGAAAACTGCGATTTGCTGTCACTCGTCGCAAAAGTTTTGTATTGCGAGTCGGGCGTTTGTACTTCCCAACCGATGTCTTTATTCCACAGCAGCACAAAAAGAAAAGAATAGAAACCGATTTTTTTCCGTCGCGTCCATAGGTATTCCATGGTGTACAGAATGCGATTTTGCAGGTTGGTTTGCAGGTTTTGTAAATTTTCCGGTAAAGTCATTTTGCTGAATTTGTTTATTGCATTGTACTCAAAAAAATATCTCGATGAGCCAATTACGTGTGTTTGTGTAATTTTCCTAACTATGACGCAAATTAAAATAAATTGTTTTAAATAGTCAAATAAATAAACGTTTAAGTTTGAAAAATATGCGAAATGATACAAAATAAAGCAAAAATGTTTTAAAAGGAAGGAGACAGAACTAAGATTACAGAAACAAAAAGATGTAAACAGAGTGAAGGATTTCATTCAAGAACAACAAAAAAGACCTTCCCGAAACTAAATTCGAAAAGGTCTTTTTATGATAATGTCGCCGCCCGAGAAACACGGGCAGTCTAACATCTAAAATCTAATATCTAACGTCTCACCGCCTACTCCTCCTTCCCGTTCGGGCTGTGATTCAAAACCACATCGCCCTCCGAGTCCACACCTTTTTTGTGCGGGTCGTCTTCAAAAGGTCGCTTGCCGATGAGTCTCTCAACGTCCGATTTAAGCAACACTTCTTTGTCCAAAAGTTGCTGTGCGAGCAGTTCTAATTCTTTGCGACGCTCGGTCAATAATTTCTGTGCGCGTTCGTACTGCGAGTTCACCAACTTCCGCACTTCTTCATCAATCATCGAAGAGGTCTCGTCGGAATACGGCTTGGTAAATGCATCGTTTTGCATACCGTAGAAAGAAACCTGACCGACTTTTTCATTCATACCGAACACGGAAATCATGCTGTACGCCATCTTAGTCGCTTGGTCGAGGTCACTTTGCGCACCCGTCGAAATTTTTCCGAAGATGATTTTTTCCGCCGCACGACCGCCGAAGGTCATACACATTCTGTCCAAAAGGGCTTCGGTGCGCGTGATGTATTCTTCTTTCGGCAAATATTGAGCGTAGCCCAAAGTCCCGATACCGCGCGGTACAATCGTTACTTTCACCAACGGCGAAGCATTTTCCAAGAACCAACCGCACACGGCGTGACCGGCTTCGTGGTAAGCGATAATATTTTTCTCTTTGGGAGAAATCAATTTATTTTTCTTCTCCAAACCACCGATAACCCGGTCGAGAGCGTGATTAAAATCATCCATATCCACGGCTTGCTTGCCGCGACGTGCCGCTACCAAAGCCGCTTCGTTACACACGTTAGCAATCTCCGCACCCGCAAAACCCGGCGTCATTTCCGCCAAAGCGTAAGGGTCAACGCCCGCCGAAAGTTTGATGCTTTTTAAATGTACATTGAAAATCGCCTCGCGTCCCGTTAAATCCGGGCGGTCGATACCGATTTGGCGGTCGAAGCGACCGGGGCGCAATAACGCGCTGTCCAAGACATCGGGGCGGTTGGTGGCCGCCATCAGGATTACCCCTTTGTCGGTGCTGAAACCGTCCATTTCCACCAAAAGCTGATTCAAGGTATTTTCGCGCTCATCGTTACCGCCTTGCATACCGCCTTTGCCGCGCGCGCGACCGATAGCGTCGATTTCGTCAATGAAAATGATACAAGGTGCTTTTTCGCGTGCCTGCTTAAACACATCACGCACCCGACTCGCACCGACGCCGACAAACATTTCCACAAAATCGGAACCCGACATCGAGAAAAACGGCACACCCGCCTCCCCCGCTACGGCTTTCGCCAAGAGCGTTTTACCGGTACCCGGAGGGCCTACGAGCAAGACACCTTTGGGAATTTTACCGCCGAGCGCGGTATATTTTTTAGGATTTTTCAAGAAATCGACGACCTCCATTACTTCCTCTTTGGCTTCTTCCAGACCCGCAACGTCCGCAAAAGTAACGTTGACCTGCGTGTTTTGGTCGAAAAGCGTGGCGCGTGATTTTCCGATATTGAAAATCTGTGCGCCCGGACCGCCGCCCCCGCCGCCGACTCTGCGCATAATAAACAACCAGATGGCGACGATGATAATTATCGGCAGTGTCCAGCTCAAAATTTCCGCAAACCAATTGACCTGCGTGTCGTTGGTCGGGTAAATCCAATCCGACTCGGGAATGCCCGCGTCTTTTTGAATGGCCGTCATTTGCTCTTTCAGGTTTTCGTTTTCACCGATGGTAAACGAAAAATCGGGACGCGCCTGCCCGAAGGCCGGCGAGCTGTCCTTATCTTTTTCGCCCGCTTTGGTATAGACATTGACCACGCGATTGTTTATCACGTTGACCTTGCTGATTTCCTGATTGGCAACTTTTTCTTTAAACTCACCGTAACCGATTTCGTCGGTGTCGGCACCCGAAAAGCTGTACACATTCAGCGCAATCAGGACTAAGGCTATCAATCCGTAAATCCAAAAAGAATTAAACTTCGAGCCTTCCGGCTTGCCGTCTTTGTTCTTTTTTTCGTTTCCTTGCGGATTTGTATTTTTATTATTATCCATTTTCAGATTTGTTGTCTTTCATAAATGAGAAAAACCGATTTACTACACAATTCTTTTTCGCTTGTCGTGATTTTTCTTCGCATATATTACGCGACACATTAGAAACGATTTAAACGCTTAATCGTTTTCGGGATTCGACAAAAACAGGTTTATTTACCACAAACGGGTGGTTTCTTGACAAGATTGCGACGGAGGCAGAATGCGTACCGATTGGTGTTCAGCCCCCTAACCCCCGATTCGGGGGAATTTTCTCCGCTTCTGATTTCACGGTAAACAGAACTAATGATTCCCGCTTAAAGCAAATAATTATCTTCTTTTTCTTGATTAAAACGAAAAGATGCGGAGTGTAACACAGGACTAACTTAACTTTTCAGAAAACAGCCGCTCCGTCAAATTCATCCGTCAACCCCAAAAAACAACCCCTAACCTCCCGGCAACCACCAACTACCAACCACCAACCATCACCTAAATACTTCCGTATTCCGTAAAATTCGCGTCGTTCCACAGGTCTTCGAGGTCGTAAAACTTGCGCGTCTCTTTGTAAAAGACGTGTACGACGGTGTTAAAATAATCGAGACATACCCACAGCGAGTTGCTTTGCCCCTCGGAGTGCGCGGGCATGGTGCCGTCCGCCGCCTTGATGTTTTTGTAAATGTTATCCGCGATGGCTTTGACCTGTGTGTTGCTGTTACCCGAGCAGATGATAAAATAATCGGTCGGTCGGTCGTCGAGTTTACGCATGTCGAGTTTGACGATTTCTTCGCCTTTAATTTCCTGAATACTTTCAATAATCAGGTCGTTTAATTCTTCCGCCGTCAGTGCGTCGGCGGTTTCTGTCTGTGATTTTGTATTCAAATTTTTACCTTTATGATTAAAACGGTTTACACAAAGAAAAGACAATTTTAGCTTTTGTGCAGAGGTGCAAACGGTTAAATTTTAGTTTCGTAGAATTGCGTAAAAAGATAACGCAAATTCGGCAAGGATAGTTAAAAGAAAAGACGATGTTTTCGGAAGGATGTATTATTGCGGCGAAAACGAGGAAAAAATAAATAATCCGTTGAAATTAAACTGCATTTGAAAAAACTAAACACACTTTTCGTCGGGCGCAAAATATACCGTTTGCCCGTTTGTCCTTCCACCAACGTTTACGCCGTTCATCTTATTGCAAAAAGCAATCCGGCGGAAGGAACTGCCGTTTTGACATACAATCAGACCGCCGGACGCGGACAAGTCGGCAGGAATTGGGAATCGGCACCTGACAAAAACGTCAGTCTCAGCGTTATTCTCTATCCCAAATTTTTGCCGGTGCGCACGCAGTTTAACCTAAACGTTGCGGTTTCTTTGGCAATTTTCGATGTCGTTTCCGAATATGCGGAAGGGGTCAAAATCAAATGGCCGAATGACATTTATATCGGCAAAAAAAAGGTGGCGGGCATCTTGATGCAAACGTCCTTATCGGGTCAAAAAATCGCAAACGCCGTCGTCGGTATCGGTCTGAATGTCAATCAGGAAGCATTTTTGAGCGATGCACCTAATCCCGTTTCTTTGAAAAATATACTCGGACAAGACACGGATTTGGATGCCGTCAGCGAAAAAATTTGCGCTGCACTCGAAGCACGTTATCTGCAACTCAAAAGCGGCGACATGGCAGCAATGCGGCGCGAATATATTTTGCACCTTTATAAGTTTGGACAGCCGTTTACTTTTCAACGTCCCGCCGGCAGCTATTTTACCGGCATTATTCGCGGTATTTCGCAGGAAGGAAAATTGGTGATTGAAACGGAGACGGATACCGAAGAATTCGGAATGCAGGAGGTGAAGTTTTGTCGATGAATTTTACGCTGATTGGTTAGGATTT
>JAHDCG010000048.1:31896-39713 GCA_020629965.1 Saprospiraceae bacterium
GTTGGGCGGTTGAGAACAGGAATGACCTTGGAGTTGTTGTTTGATTTTGGTCTTTATCAATCCTTTCAACTATGTCCTTTTTTCAACAATTCGGCGGTAAAGTTACGCCTGCGTTGCGCCGTGAATACGCTCGCTCCGGTCAGTGGCGCGACGGCATTTTTCACAACGACGAACCGGTCGATTTGGCTTTAAAAGCCTCAAAAATGCCGCAGATGTTGTACAAGTCGCTGTTCAATACCGCCGGACAAAAACCGCCCGCCCCTTTGCCGGTTTTACCTTTGGATAAAGAAGCATTTTTAGCTCCTTCCGCCGTACCGAAATTTGTGTGGTACGGACATTCGGTGCTGCTGCTGCGTTTGAACGGAAAAACGGTGCTTATCGACCCGATGTTCGGCCCGGATTGCTCACCGCCCGCCCCCGTGAAGACCGCTCGGTTTTCGGAAAATACTTTGGCTTTAATTGACGATTTGCCGCCGATAGATTTGGTATTGCTGTCACACGACCATTACGACCATTTGGATTTGGCGAGTATCAAAAAACTGCTCGGGAGAGTCGGAAAGTGGTACGTCGGTCTCGGTGTCGGGCGGCATCTGACGACTTGGGGTGTGCCTGCTGCGGACATTACGGAGTTTGATTGGTGGGAAAAACAGACCTTTTCCGACCTCGGCATCACTTACACACCGACGCGTCATTTTTCGGGGCGCGGACTGACCGACCGCTACAAGTCACTGTGGGGCGGTTGGGTTATCGAGACCGGCAGGGAGAAAATTTGGTTTAGCGGCGACGGCGGTTACGGTGCGCACTTTAAGAAAATCGGGGAGCATTTCGGCGGTTTTGATTTTGCCTTTATGGAGTCGGGGCAGTACAACGATGATTGGCACGATGTGCATCTTTTTCCCGATGAGAGTGTGCGGGCGGCCACGGATGCGGGTGTGCGGCGAGCAATGCCGGTGCATTGGGCGGGTTTCCCGCTGTCGTATCAGCACACTTGGTCGCAGCCGGCGGAGGAGTTTGTACAGGCGGCGCGGGCAGCGGATTTGGATTTTGTGTTGCCGAAATTGGGAGAGGTGTTTGGTATGGACACGGAGTTGCGGGAGTTTTGGTGGGAGTAAAAGTCATTTCCCGCAAACCTCGATTCTCCCCAAAAATCCGTAATCTTGCAGCCGCAAAACAAACCGCTCATGCAACATTTGATACAACAAATCGAAGCCCTCGTTTTTACCGCCGAACAGCCGATTGCGCTGTCGGAAATCAAAACCTGCCTGGAAACGACGCACGAAACCGAGTTTTCCGAAACGGACATCGCGGAAGGCATCGGGGCTTTGCAGACGCGCTACGCGGAAGACATGTACGCTTTGGAGCTACTGAAAATCGCGGGCGGCTATCAGTTTATGACAAAGCCCGCTTTTCATCCCGTCGTCGGGCAATATTTGAAACAAACGACCAAAAAACGGCTGTCGCGGGCAGCAATGGAAACGCTGTCGATTATTGCTTACAAGCAGCCTTGCACGAAAAGTGAAATGGAAAAAATACGCGGTGTGAGCTGTGATTATGCGGTGCAAAAACTATTGGAAAAAGAACTTGTTGATATTAAAGGACGCAGCGACGGACCGGGCAAGCCCTTAATTTACGGCACTTCCGAGAAATTTATGGACTATTTCGGTTTGAAAAATCTCGATGATTTGCCGAAGCCGAAGGACTTTAAAGAGCCTGACAGCGAAATCGGCGAAAAACCCGACATCGAAGAAGTCGTTCCGCAACCGGCGGCGCAGGGGCAGCAGGTTTCGGATGATGCGCCGCAGGATGAAGAAGAATAAGAAAGAGGTTTATTTGTTTATGCGCCGAGTTTTTTGAGATTTACGGAAGTTAAAATATTGTTTGCATGGAACAACCTATTGTCAACAGAGTCGCCGTGAGCGGTTTGATTACTTTGAATTTGGAAGAATATTTTCCGCAGGCGGAGCTGAAAGCCTTCGACCTAAAGGACTTTCTGTTTATGGAAATGATACTGAAGGAAAAGGATTTTCGCGCCGCGCTGAAGGAACACGACTGGGCGCAATACGAAGGAAAAGTACTGCACGTTTTTTGCTCCGCCGACGCGATTATTCCGGTGTGGGCGTATATGCTGGTCACGACTTACGCGCAGCCTTTCGCCCAGGATATTTTTCAGGGAACGGCGGAGGAATATTTGAAAGTACACTACCGCGAGGTGTTGGAAAGCATTGATTTTGCGGAGTACGCAGACAAGCGCATCGTCATTAAAGGTTGCAGCAACAAACCCGTACCGGCGGCGGCTTATATGATTTTGACAACCAAATTGCGCCCTTTAGCGAAGAGCATTATGTACGGCGAGCCGTGTAGTACCGTGCCGATTTTTAAGCAGCCGCGTAAGTAAATTATTCCGTGATTTCCGCTGTCACGGCATTGCAAACGCTCACCAAATCTTCGGGTTTGAGCAACATCAAAAAGCCGCGTTTGCCCGTATTGACGTAGATGCGGTCGAAGTCATCGGCGGTTTTATCCAAGACGACGGGAAAATCTTTTTTCATACCTAAAGGCGAGCAACCGCCGCGGATGTAGCCCGTCACTTTTGTCAGTTCTTTGAGCGGCAACATCGTTATTTTTTTATCTCCCGTGATTTTTGCCGTTGCTTTGAAATTCAACTGTTTGTCGCCCGAAACGACCGCAACCGCGATGCCGTTTTTGTCTCCCTGCACGACCAAAGTTTTGAAAATCCGCGCCGGGTCGAGGTTATTTTTCTCGGCGGTTTCGACGGCACTGCCGTATTCGCCCGAAGACTCTAATTCAAGGACTTCGTAGTCGATATTGTTACGGTCGAGAATGCGTAAGGCGTTGGTTTTTTTCATGATTTTTCAATTTCTACGACCACTTTTCCGACCGTCTGCCCGCTGCGGAAAGTGCGTATCGCCTCCGGCAATTCCTCCCAAGCAAAGGTCTGACCGACGTGCGGTTTTTCGATGTCAAGTTCCTTAATTTCCGCGAGCAAACTGTGCATCAGTTCCGCTTTTTCGTACAAATAAATCAAATTGAAACCCAAAACGCCCCGGTTCAATTCAATCATTTTTTGCGGGTCGATTTTCGGGCGCGTGATAAATTGCCACAGCAATTTCAAATAATTCGGCTTGTCTGCCTTTTGCGCGTAGCGCGCCGAGCCGTAAATGACCGTGCGCCCTTCTTCCGCCAAACGGTCGTAGCCGATTTGGAAAATTTCGCCACCGATACATTCGAGAATGAGGTTGATTTTTTCTCCTTTCAGTTCCGCATTCAGCTTCTCCGCAAAATTTTTATCGCGCACAATCACGGCATCGTACCCTTCCTTTTTGCAGAAATCGACCTTCGCCGCGCTGCCGACCGAACCGATGGTATAAGCCGCATATTTTTTCGCCAACCGATTGGCTAAAGTACCGACGCCGCCCGCCGCCGAGTGTATCAGTACCCGATAATTTTCCTGAATATTTCCCAAATTGACGAGCGCATAGTAAGCCGTCAGCACCTGTACCAAATACCCCGCGCCGGTGTTAAAATCCCAACCGGCGGGCAAAGGTAAAACGTACCTTTGGTCGATATTCAGGTGTGTCGCGTAAGCCCCGAAGCGCGTAATACCCATGACTTTGTCTCCGACTTTGACATCCGTCACCGCGCTGCCGACCGCCGTTATCGTACCCGCATATTCCAGACCCGGCACAAATTCTCCTTTCGGCGTCGCGCTGTACAAACCCCAAATCGCAAACACGTCCGCAAAATTGAGACCGACCGCACGCACGGCGACCGTCACCTCGCGGGGCGCGGGCGCGGCTAAATCTTCGGTCACTAAGCGCAGATTTTTGATACTGCCGGCTTTTAATTTGTAGGCTTGTCTCATGGAAAAAGGTTGTGAAGGTTGAGAGGTTGTGGCGTTGGGAGGTTAGGATTGCGCAAAATTAGCAAAATTTTCTTGCCGGTATTTCCGGGCGTCTCCACAAAAATGAGGACAAAAAAAATGACTTCACTTCTCACAAAAAGAAGCAAAGTCATTTTAATTTTCCGGGAGCCGCCAAGAGTCGCTTGCCTGACAACCGACAACGGACAACCGGCAACTATTTCAACCTAATCTCGTCGTCATTTTGGTCGTGAAATTTATACGCTGTCATGCTGTAATCGTTATTCGAACGAATTTTTATCCACTTGTAAAACTTCATGTACCACTTCATCTGAATGCTCGGAATTCCCTTTTTCAAAAAAGCCTCGATGTAAGGGTGAACCGTCAAGACTATTTTCGACTTTGGGCGCGATTGCAGAATGAATTTCAGGTCGCGTTCCAGGTCATCCGTCAGCAAAATAGACGGGTTGATTTTTCCCGAACCCTTGCAGGACGGACAGACCTCGGCGGTGTTGATTTTCACTTCCGGGCGCACGCGCTGCCGCGTAATTTGCATCAAACCGAATTTACTCAAAGGCAAAATCGTGTGCTGCGCCCGGTCTTTTTTCATGTGCTGGCGCATCGCCGTGACAAGTTTTGCTTTGTTGTCTTTATTACGCATGTCAATAAAATCGACGATGATGATACCGCCGATGTCGCGCAAACGCAACTGCCGCGCGATTTCTTCCGCCGACTCCATATTGACCGACAGCACCGCCGACTCTTGATCGGCCGAAGACATTTTATGACCGCTGTTGACGTCGATGACGTGCATGGCCTCCGTGTGCTCGATAACGAGGTAAGAACCGCTCGGCATAGTCGCCGTTTTGCCGAAGCCCGATTTGATTTGCTTCGTGATGTTATGCACGTCGAAAATCGGTTTGCGCGAGTTGTGCATGTTGATAATATTGACTTGGTCGGGCGCAAAAGACCCCATGTAAGTCCGAATATTATTGTACATCTCTTTGTCGTTGACAACGATATTATTAAAGCTGTCGTTCAGAATATCCCGCAGGATGCTCGACGTCTTGTCCAACTCGCTCAGCAGTTTCATCGGCGGTTGCGCGCCTTTGAGTTGGCTGTAAATGCTTTCCCATTTACCCATCATCAGATTCAGTTCCTCGTGCAGGTCTTGTACTTTTTTACCTTCCGCAGCGGTACGCACGATGACCCCGAAGTTTTTCGGCTTGATGCTTTCGATGAGCATTTTCAAGCGTTTGCGCTCTTCGGAGTTTCCGATTTTTTTGGAAACCGCAATTACATCGACAAACGGCGTCAAAACCAAAAAGCGACCGGGAATGGTGATTTCACAGCTCAAACGCGGCCCTTTTGTGCCAATCGGCTCTTTGAGTACCTGCACCAAAATGGTGTCGCGTTTATTGAAAACGTGATCCACTTTACCGGTTTTGATGATTTCTTTTTCCAATTTAAAATCATCGAGTTTGTGCGTGTTGCTTTTACCGCTGATGGCTTCGGCGGTATATTTGTGCAATGAGCGCAATTTCGGACCCAAATCCGTATAGTGCAAAAAGGCGTCTTTTTTGTGTCCGATATCGACAAAGGCGGCATTCAATCCCGGCATCAAACGCTTTATACGACCAAGAAAAATATCGCCGACGGTAAAGTTATTGTTCGTTTTTTGGTGGTGCAGCTCGACGAGTTTGCCGTTTTCCATTAAGGCAATTTCGACCTGTGTCGGCGTGGAGTTAATGATTAACTCCTTGTCGCTGTCCGGTTGCTTGGCAGCGGATTTACGCGGCGCGGCTTTGCGTTTTGCGGGTGCTTTTTTAGTCGTCGGTTTGGCTTTGGTTGTGTTGCTGCTGCTGCTGCGCGAAGTCGATGACTTAGCGGTGCTTTTTCGGCTGTCGGTTTTAGCGTCGTCGGTTTTCTTGGCGCGCGAAGATTTTGCCCGAGATTTGCGCTTCGGCGCGGGCTTTTTCGTTTCGTCTGCCTTATTGCTGTCTTGTTTGTCTTTGGCTGCGGGAGCGGCGGCGGATTTATTTTCCTGCTTTGCCGTGTCGTCGGAATTACTGCGGCTCGACTTGCTGCGCGAGTTGGTGCGTTTCGGTTTTTCGGGCGCATCCGCATCGGATTTACTTTCGGCTTGCGGACTGTCTTCGGTCGTGTTGCCGTCCGTTTTATTTTCCGCCGGTTTCGGCGTCTTCTTGCGCGGAGCGCGACGGCGGGTCGGCTTTTTAGCCGCCGGTTTATCGTCTTTTGCTTCGGCGTTTTCCGTTTTATTTTCCGCAGGTTTGTCCGCTTTCGGTTCGGGTTTGGTTTCCGTTTTTGCTTCCGGGGCGGCGTCTGCTTTGGGCTTACTCGTGTTCGACATCGGCTGACGGCGCGGTTTCGGTTTTTCGTCCGCTTTTTTCTCGGTCGGCGGTGCGTCTTCGGGTTTAACCGGTCTGCTCGGTGCCTGTTTTTTCTCGGTCGGCTCGTTGTTTTTCTTTTCGGGCTTGTCGCCGACGGTTTCTTTTTTTACCGCAGGCTGTGCGGATTCCGCTTTCGACTCCGCTTTTGTTTCCTTTTGCTCGGTCGGTGCATTGCTTCCGGATTTCTCCGCTGCTGCTGCCGCCTCTTTCCTTTTTCGGGCTGCTTCCGCTTCTATTCTGCGCAGTCTTTCTTCCAAACTTTCTTTTGCCATTATTGAAAAATAGTTGTCAAGTTTTTAATCGGGTATCGGTCGTTACGAGAAAAACTCTTGTTTTAAATGAAATAAATTTGCGTGTTTTTTTTGAATCGAATTTTAAATAAAAATTCGCTCATAAACGCGGCAGGGCTTCCCGAGGGGAAACCGAAATTTTCTGTAATCGTGTACGTTGATACGACAAACTTGTTTTAAATATACGTGCAGGCAGGATGCGAAAGGAAGGACTCCCGACGGTGAAAGGAAAATATAAATCCGATTTTTGACAAACTTTTTGTCGGATAATGCGCGTCGCTTATTTCTGTCTTACTCCGTGACGGGCGCAGGTTTTTTGTCGATTTTTAAAATTTTAAAAACGTTCGTTCTCGCGTATGTAACAAGGCTGCGGACTGAGGTAGGTTCAATATGTCCTGCAAAGCATTTTACTTAACGAGGCGAATGAAAAAAGGGAATGAAAACGATTTCATTCTTATTGCGAGAGAGTTTTAAATTCGTGTTTCGTGCGTGTGTTAATTTTCTCTGCTCGCTTAAAATCTTTGGGCGGTTGCGGTGTTCGATGAATTTTTTTGTTCAATTTTCATGGTTGTCTTTGCGCGTTTCTGCGAAAAGACCGGTATTCAGTCGATTATTACCAACAAACCTGTTTATCTTTTGCGACAAAAATCGAATATCCAAAATTCGATTTGCTCCTAATTCGGTTTTATTCTTTTCCGTTTCTTGCGTTTCGGAAATTCTTTATTTTGTGCATTGAAGGTTTTTAATCTTCAAAACAAACATCATGCTTTCACTGCACAATTCTAATGCGCTGCGACAAAAATTACGAAAATTCTCGCACATACAGCAAAATCCTTTTCCGACGGTAATCAAACAAAATCCGGAATTCAGAGACTCCGAAGAATAATTCGATTAAGCGAAAAAGTGAATGAGCGGACGGTTTTCTCAAAAACGCATCCGTGATAACAAAGGGGATGCCGTTGCCCTAACGAAAGAGCAACAGCATCTTTTAGCCTTTATTATTTTTTCTTCTTGTGACGGTTCTTACGCAATCTTTTTTTGCGTTTGTGCGTCGCAATCTTGTGTCTTTTTCTTTTTTTACCGCAAGGCATAGTTTTAAATTTAAAGTGAACTCAACGCGAGTTCGAGGTTTAAAAAATTATGTTTTAGAAATTCTTATGCACAAAACCGCGCGTAGTTAATTTCTTTATTTTTGTTTAGTTGACGGTTGACGGTTGACGGTTGACGGTTGACGGT
>JAHDCG010000197.1 GCA_020629965.1 Saprospiraceae bacterium
CTCGCCGCCCAAACCCTCACCGGCGAAATCCTCAACCGCAGCACCCAACAACCCGTCCCCTTCGCCAATATCCTGCAACTCGACACCCCCGCCAACGGCACTAATACCGACCGCGCCGGCATTTTCAGTCTGTCGGTAAGCAGCCTGCCCGCCCGCTTGCAAATCTCGTATTTGGGCTACCAAACCGACACCGTTACCGTGACCGACACCCGTTTTTTGACGCTGTATCTGCGCCGCGTCGCTGCCGATTTGCCTGAGGCAGTAGTTATCGCCGCGCCTCGCGTCCGGGTCATCGAAACGGGAAAATACGCGCCGCTCGACTTTGCCGTGACCGATCGCTACGTTTTTGTGTTGAGTAAAAACGGGACTTTCGGGAAGCATCAAATCCAAATTTTCGACCCGCAGGGCACTTTGCTCAAAGCGCACATTTTGGATATCAAACGCATCGGCGGCATCGAGAAAAATTGTATCGGCGAGGTGTTTTTGACGGTGGAAGAAGAGAAAATTAAACTCGATTTTACCGCCGCCGCCGGGCTGACTTTCACCGATAAAATTTCCGCTGCCGATTACGAATTGCTGTTCGGAAGTTGTCGGACAGGGAGTGCGGGGCGACTGATTTACGAGTTTATCGACCTCAACGGGCTGCGCAAACGCTACGTGCAGTCCGATTATCACCGCAGCGAAATGCGGCTGCTGCGCGAAATCGTGATGCGCAATCGCTTGGCGAATTTCGAGCGCGACCGGGCGGTCATCAGTCAGGGCAAGCAGACCTCAAACATGGGTGATATTAGTGCAGGAGAAAACGAAGCGTTACGCAACATGCAGGAAGAATCCGATTTTTTGCTGACCGTCCTCTACAACAACGACCGAAAAAACGCGGTCTTTGCGGACTCGCTCGGCACGGTTTTATTCAATCACGATGAAGGACAAATCGAGTTTTTGACCCCGCAGGGAGCACCCGCCGGCGTGGTGCCCGCCGTGTACCGCGACTCGGGCAAAAGGGGCGACGACACCATTTTGCGCGACCCCGACTCGGGCACTTATTACGTGCTGCAGAGTCGCCGCCGGGGCAAAGCCTTTTGTACTTTCGACCCGCAGGCGGGCAGTATTATTTCCGAATTTCCCGCTGATTTGTTTACCGTCAAAAAGGCGGCGGTACTCTCCGATCGCATTTACGTGATGGCACAGCGCAGGGAAGCGCGGGCGGCGGGGTGGGATTTTATGATTTTTGAGCGGTAAATTCGGGTGTTTAGACGTTTAAGAGTTTAAGCGTTTAGGAAACCTGCCACAGCCAAACGCCCAAACCTGCAACCAACAAATTCACTCCCGCTCCGGCTGCTTTTTATACTCGGGTATCGGCACGTAAGTCTCATCCCCCGGCACCTGCGGAAATTCCCGATTTTGCCAATCCCGTTTCGCTTCCTGCAAGCGTTCTTTGCTGTGCGACACAATATTCCACAGCAGATAGTGTTCTTCCGCCAAAGGTTCGCCGCCGAACAGCATCAGTTGCGTGTTTTTGTCCATGCAAATTTCACACTGCTCGTCCGTTTTGCTGATAAGCATTTGACCCGCGCCGACGGTCTGCCCGCCCGCTTTAATCGAACCTTTAACAATGACAAAAGCTACCTCGCCCTTCAGTTGATTTTTCAGGTCGAGCGTCGTTTCCTTTTTTGCATAAATATCGACCATGAAAAGGGGAGAGTAGCCTTGCAGCGGCGCGGATTTACCGAAAGCACTGCCCGCCGCGAGTTTCACAGTCAGCCCTCCGTCCGTTTGCCAAGTCGGAATTTCCGCACTCGGATAAAAATCAAAACGCGGGTCGATTTCCTCTTTTTCCTTCGGTAGTGCCACCCAAATTTGATAGCCGTGCAGTTTAAAGGTTTCGCTGTTTCTCAGGTCCGGCGGCGTTCGTTCCGTGTGCGTCACGCCGCTGCCCGCCGTCATAAAGCCCACGTCGCCGGGGCGAATGACTCGGTGACTGCCCACGCTGTCTTTGTGCTCGATTTCGCCCGCAAAAAGATAGGTCAGCGTACTCAATCCGATGTGCGGGTGTTGGTCCACGTCCATGTACTTGCCGTTGCCGAGTACGGCGGGTCCGATATGGTCGATGAAGGTAAACGGCCCGACCTGTCGCTTTTTGCGAAAGGGGAGCAGTCTGCCGACCATGAAGTTACCGAGGTCGGCTTGTCTTTCGTCAATGAGGAGGTCGTTGTTAGTCATTTTTTGGTTGTTGAAATGTTTGCTTGTCTGCCGTGCGGATTTTTTAACATCTTACAGTTCGCTTAGTTCTTCCTCCGTAAACATCTCCCTCCGTCCCGCCGTTTGCGCCCGCACCTTCGTCACCTCTTCCTCCTTGACCCAAGCCCCTTTCGTGCTGAAAGAATTACGCAGAAAAATCAATAAATCCGCGATGTCTTTGTCGCTGAGGTCGGGGTTGTTGCCGATACCGGGCATGACGGCATTGAGTTCGTAGCGGGTACCGGCAACCGTGACGGGGCCTTTCATACCGTGCAAAATCAAGGCAATCAATCGCTCCGTCGAGCCGCTGACGTACTCCGAATCGACGAGCGGCGGCGACAAATTTTCCTTTCCCCGACCATCTAAGCCGTGGCAGGAGGAGCAGTAATTATTGTACAGTTCCAACCCCGCCGTGCGGTCGTCTTTGTAGGTTTTGACGGGCAATTTCGGTGCGGCATACTCGCCCGCATAGCTGCGACCAATGACGGTTTTCAGCATTTTTTGTAAAGTGTCCATGCCGTTTCTTTCTTTTACTTTTCCAAAGATTTCTTGCTGTTTTTTAAATATTGAACTGATGAGTATTTCGCTGAAAATGCGGTCGTTACCGTTTCTTTCCGCTAAAGTCAAAAGCAGCTCGTCGGCGCGCGGGTCAGGTATTTTTCCCAAACGCAAAACAAGCGACAAGTCTAAACGCGCATCGTTTTTATCGGCAATTTTCTGAAAATAATCAAGCTGCTTTTGCAATTCATTTTTTTTAAAAAAGGCGGAAAAGCGCAGCAAAGTTTCATCGACAACCGGGTGATTATCGGCGGCGGCGAGTTGTTGCCACAGGTCGAAATCGAGCAGTTGCAGTCCTTCCAAAGTCCACAGGGCGTGCAGTTGACCGTAAGGATTTGCACCGTCCCGAGCGATGGTTTTCAATTGATTTTCCGTGTCTGCGGCGGCGCGAAAAATCAGTTGCTGTTGTGCCGACAAACGGCGGGCGGGTAGGGGAGAGGTGAGTTGTTCCGCGATTGCCGCACTCGTTGCCGCCGCAAAGTCGAACGGCTCGACGGGCGGAATGTCTTCTTTAAAAACGCGATAAATCCTGCCTTTTCCCGTAATCGTATCCAGCCCCTTCTCCAAAATTTTCTCTCGCAAATAGTTAGTCATGTAAGCGCGATGCTGAATGACACCCTTACGCATATCCAAAACGTACAGCGAGCCGTCGGGCGCATTGTACAGATTGACGGGGCGAAAAGTTTCGTCTTTGGAGAGCAGAAATTCAGTGCCGTCGTAAGCGGAAACAGCCTGCTTTTTTCCGTTTGCGTCCTGCAAAAAATATCGCTTAATTAAATTCGCCTCCGGCGCACAAACCAGTAAATTTCCCGCAAAATCATCACCCAAACCGCTGCCCGTAAACACCGTCGGCGCACAGGCGGAAGTGAAATTTTTGACCTTGCCCTCCGCATCCAAAACGCCGTCGAGGTATCCGCGATTGACCGCCGTGGCTTGATAGCCGTACAGCCGCGTATCGGCATCGAGCGAAATATTTTGCGCGTATTTTACCCGTTGGTAGTCGTGTCCGATGACTTGATTCGGCATCAATTTGTCGGTCGCGGCGGGCAGGCTGTTATTGTTGTAAAGCAGTCTGCCGTCCGGGTCGGCGGAGAGTCCCCACTGCCCGCGAGAGGTAGTGGCTTCGCGCAGCCACTTACCTCGGTAGCGGCGATAGCGGGTCGTAGAGTTGGCACTATAAATCCAATTGTCGAGGTGATAGAGCAGCCCGTTGGGTTGGTGTTCGATGTTGCCGCCGACCACATAGAGCGAGTCGATGAGTTCGGGCGTGCCGAGGTCGGTGTCGTTTACTTTCGCCCAAAACAAACTCGCACCGTCGTTATAAAGCAGACCGCCGTAAGCGTGCAGCAAAGTACGCGGCGTTTGCAGACTGTCTAAAACGACCCTGCGCCCGTCGGCAATTCCGTCGCCGTCCGCATCGGTGAGCAGCACGATTTTTCCGTCCGGCACATTCTCGTCGCTGCCGTCGATGTCGCGCATGTAGCCCGTCAGTTCGGCGACCCACATCCGATTTTTGTTGTCGAAAGCGAGGGCGACGGGGGTACTCAGCAACGGCTCGGCGGCGAGGGTTTGAACAGCGAAACCCGGCTGCAAAATAAACTCATCGACGGAGGTGTCGAAGGGGGGCGGGGTGGTCTTTTTGCAGGCGAAGGAAAGGGTGAGGAGGAGAGCGGGCAGGAGATATTTCATGAGTATGTTATATTTGTTGAATCGTTGAATCGTTGAATCGTTGAGCACGCGCATCTTGAAACCCGTGCATTAGTGTCGGGTTCTCAACAATTCAACATCTCAACGATTCAACATTTACATTACCGGATCACCACCACCTTCCCCACAGAAATCGCTCCGCTTTTCGTCTTAATTTCCGTAAAATAAAGACCCGGCGCGGTGAGCGTAAAAGTAAAAATTTCTCTTGAAATATCGCGTTGTAAAACCGTTTTTCCGGTCGGGTCGGTCACCCGGAAAGTAGCTTTTTCGGTGGTAAAAGGCATTTGTACCGTGAAGGTGCCGCGCCCGGGGTTGGGGTAGATTTTATGCTGCGAAACAAGCGGCACAGCGGTACTGCTGACCGTCGTTTGCTCTGCAATGCGGAACTGCAAAGCGTCGCTGCCGTTGCAGGTATCGTCGTTAAATGCCGTTAAAACCACATCGTACTCACCCGCCTCGACGTAGGTGTGCGTGGGGTTAAACTCGGTCGAAGTATTACCGTCACCGAAATCCCACAGCACGGACTCGGCATTTTGACCCGCGAAAATAAAGTCTAAAGTCAGCGGAAAATCGCCGTAGCTCGATATGGTATTCGTACCCGCCGCTACGCTGCCGCCGAAGGCTACGACGGTCTGCGGGTCGTTCGGATTTTTGAAGTCGATTTTGAAGACGCCGTTGTCGCAAGTGTTGTTGTCGGGTTGGTCGGCGTAGGCGTTTGGATTGATGATGAGTACCGCATCGCCGCCGTTGTTACAGGAACAAACAGCTTGGTACAGCACCCCGTTTTTATCGACTCGGCAGGAGCCGCCGTCTGCGTGATTAGCGTGACCGAAGTAGGAGGCAAAATTCAACTCTTCCGCAAAAGGACTGAACCGAGCCAAGTAAAAAGCCTCGCTTTCATCAAAGATGTTGTCGTCGGTCAGCAGCAAACTATCGGCCGCAGCGTAGCCCGAAAAAGCAATATTGCCGCAGTTATCTACCCCGAAAGCGGAAGGAACCAGGTCGTGAAATTCGGCAGTAAACAGTGTTCCGTCAAACTCCGGACCGTTGCCGACCGGCACGGAATACAGGACATTTTCTAAGTCCGCATCGAAACCCGTGATGTAGTGCGGACTGTCTTCGGGATAAACGGCGGGGCTGTTCAGCAACGGCACTGCGCCCTGCGTCGAGCCGAACACGTGTACATTGCCCGCCGCGTCCGTGTCCGCAAGATAGTTTTGGTCGGTGCTTTCGGTTCCCCAATAAGTGCTGCTCAAAATCTGCGAACCGTCGGCGGCGATTTTGGTCACAAAACCCGATAACAGACCGCCCGGATAGTCGGGCATCAGCGCATTTTCCGTTGTCGGAAAATCTTCGGAAGCCGTAAAGCCGCTGACGTAGGCATTGCCCGCGTAATCGAAATTCAAACTGCGCACATAATCGTATTTTCCGCCGCCCAAAAAGGATGACCAAACCATCGCCGACAAATCGGGCAGCATATTAACCACGATACCGTCGCCGAAGTCTCCCGCAGCAATATTATATTCTTCGTCGAAACCGCCGAGCACCGGAAAATCAGCCGACCGCGTTCCCGTCGCCAGCCATACGTTTCCTTTAGTGTCCATGCTGATTTCTCCGCGATAACGTGCACCGTAATCTGCATTAACAATATTGGTGTCTTGTCCGTCCGTGCCGCTGCCGCCGAGGTAAGTAGAAGCGATTAGTTCATTGCCCGCCGGACTTAAAACAGAGATAAAAATGTCGATTGGTAAATTTCCCCCGGCATCGTTAATTTCCGTTTGCAATGCCGTTGCGCTCGTCGGAAAATCATTCGACGCGGTCGTACCGTAAACGTACAAATTACCGTTAAAAGCCGTAAATATATTGTGCGCAAAATCCTGCCCGCTGCCGCCCAAATACGTCGCATACAATAATTCGGTTCCCGTCGGATTAAACTTGGAAATCACCACGTCTTCACCTCCTGTATAATCTTCGTCATAAGCCCCCGTCGTCGTCGGATACCCGCTGCCGAAAGCCAAACCCGCGAGGTAAATATTCCCCGCATTGTCGTAAGTCGCCGCGTGCCCGAAAACGCCCGCCGAACCGGGAATCGCGTGTCCCGAAAGCGTAGCCGCCGTCACCGTCGGGTCGATAACCAAAGGCATATCCGTCGCGTAGCCTTCCGGGAAAACATAACGCAACTCGCTGTCCGTCAAGGAGTAAGCGCACGCTACAGTCTCCTTTTTACCGTCGATAATTTGGTAGCAATACGGTGCCGTTTCGGTGACGACACCCGTACTGAGGCTGATATCCAAATGCCCGTCGCGCAGCGTCAAGGCGTCTGCGCCGACGTAATTTTGGATGATGTCGGCGGGGTTTGCGCCGGGGGCGAGGCGGTACTCGTATTTAAAGCCGCCGTCGCTTTGGTACAGTTGCAGGTCGATGCCGGCGTAGAGGTTTTCGTAAGTCACGGTTTTGGCGACCGGCACTTCGGAAATGCGTTTTTCACCTTGAAAAAAGTTGAGTTTGGCGGGGCGTACATCGCGGTGAGAGACCTCCGCCGGCAGCGCATTTTTAAACTCGGTATAGTAGCTATGCGCGGCAACGGTGAAGTCGGCTGCATCGCCCGCACGGTTGTGGTCAGCGTGCTGTGCGGCGTGTAAAATGTCGCCCGCGTCGGCTGCCAAAAACTTGTAAGTCAGCCGATTTTTTTCCAAATAAACGCTGCTGCCCGCGCCGTCGAGGGCAGCGGAGTAGAGGACATCGGAATGGTCTTGACCGTCATTTTTGACGAAGGTGAAAGCATGATTTTCCGTTGCGGCGGTGTGCAGGGCGGCGGCGACTTCCGGATTTTGGAAAGCGGAAAGAGAGAGGGTCAAGCAGGTGAAAAGGAAAAGGAAGGTTGGGTTTTTCATGAGCGGGTTTGATTT
>JAHDCG010000198.1 GCA_020629965.1 Saprospiraceae bacterium
AAACGCGGTGCTTCGGTCGCGCCGTCATTCCATGCGTAGGTGTAGGGTTGTGTGCCGCCGTTGACGTTGAGGCTGATACTTGCGAGGGCGTCGCAGTTGCCGTCGGTCGGATTTGCGGTGGCAGTCAATACTTGCGGTGCAGTCACCGTGAAACAGTCCTGACCCGCCGCGCAGCCGTTGGCATCGGTGATGATGACGCAGTATTCGCCCGCAGCTAAATTGCCGTTTTCGTGAATATTGCCGGCAATGTCTTCGATAGTTTGCGTAGCAGGGAGCGCAAAATCGGGGGCGTAGGTGACGTTGATTTCCGCCTCGCCGTCGCTTGCCCCGTTGCAACTGATTGTCGTATTATTTGCCGTAACGGTTGCTGCCGTGCCGACGTTGCTCAAGGCAATCGGCTCGGAAGTTATCGTACAACCCAAAGTCGGGTCGTAAACTTCTACCCAATAAATATCTGCTGCCAAGTCTTCGCGTATCGCGCCCGCGCCGCCGTCGTTCCAAGTGTAGGTACAATCTTCCGTGCCGTTGAAAACTTGCACCGTTACCTTACCGTTCGCCTCGCCGCAAATCGGTTCTTCGTCAATGATGACATCGAGCGACAACGGATTATTTTCCGTAATTTCTACTTGTAAAATGTCCGTACAGCCGCCGTCGGGGTCAGTCACGGTGACATTGTACACGCCTGCTGTCAGGTCGCTGCGGCTCGCGCCGAAGGTATTTTCACTCCAAGCGTAAGTGTAATTTGTCGGGGACAATTCCGCCGTACCGTTTGCGGTGTCACAGGTTGCAGCGGTCGATGAGAGGACTTGCGGTGCGCCGTTCGTCAAGCCGTCCGCGCTGTTGATAACAAATTCTGCTATCGCAAAACAATTCGCGGCTGCCGCATTCGTAATCGTGACGGAGTAGGCACCCGCCGCGAGGTTGAATGCGGTATTCGTGCCGCTTAAATCGTCTTCCCAATTGAAGTTGAAATCCGCCGCCGTCGGGTTTTGCAGTGTAATTTCCGCGCTGCCGTTCGGAGTGTCGCAGGCCGCATCGGTCGTCGATACTTCCGCGATAATCGGCATGACGCATTCGACTTCTTCGCAAAGATTTTCTACTACAATGTCTTCGATAATGACCTCACAGCCGCCCGCGTCGGTGACAGTAACATTGTAAATGCCCGCCGCTAAATTCTCACGCGTCGCTACGTTGTCATTGAGGTCAGACCAAACATAAGTGAAAATGCCGTTCGGGTTGCCGTTCGTCGCCGTGACGGTAATCGTGCCGTCGATATTGCAGTCGCGGTCGGTTGCGGCTACGCTGACTTCCAAGGTCGCCGCCGGGAAAATTTCAAAGCAGCTTTCGCCCGCTAAGCAGTCGTTCGCATCGTACACCAAAATGCAGTAGCTGCCCGGAGTCAAGTCGCCGTTTTCGTAAATATTACCCTCGGTGTCGCTGATAACCTCGGTGCGCGGGTTCGCAAATTCGCCCGTCGCAAAGACCTGATAATCGACCGTTCCCGTACCTTCATCCGCGCAGGAGAGCGCAAAATCGTTTACTTGTACCATGGCCTCGGAGACATTGTTGCTGAGCGTGAAGGTCATTTCGGAAGTACAACCCGTCGCATTTTCGGTCGCGGTGACGCCGTAAATGCCCGCCGCCAAGTCCGTGCGATTTGCACCGCTGAAGCCGTCATTCCAAATGAAAATTACATTGTCCGTTTCCGCAGAAAGCGTGATATTTCCGTTGCTTTCGCCGCAGGTCGGTTCGTTGTTTTCGGTGACGGTAATCGTAAATTCATCGACCGCCGCGATTTCTACGACGAGCGTATTCTCACAAGCTGTATTCGGGTCGGTGACGGTGACGAGGTGCGTGCCGGCGGTGAGGTTATTGTTGCTGTTGCCCGTGCCGCCGTTGTCCCATGCGTAAGAGAAATTCGCGGGACTCAAGGTCGCCGTACCGTTTGCCGCTGCGCAATCCGCCGGGGTCGTCTGAATAATTTGTGCCGTCGGGCCGTCGATATTTTCGATGACGAAAGTCGCAATGACCGAGCAGTTCGGCGCGGCAATGCGCGTGATTGTCACTTCGTAAATACCCGCCGCCAAGTTCGTGCCGTGGTGTGTCGTGTTGTTGCTCGCCGACCATTCGTAAGTAAAGCTGTTTGCCGCCCCGGAAGGAATGATGAACGCCTCGCCGTCGCTGTTGTCGCAGGTCGCCGCTGTGAGGAAAACGGAATTTACCGTCGGTTCATTCGTGCAGGGTTCGTTGACGTCGCAATCGTTTTCGATAGTGATTGTTGTCGTTAAAGGCGTACAATTCGACGCGTCACTGATTGTTACCGCGTATGCGCCCGCCGCCAAATTTGCGCGTGCGCTCGATTGGTTATTGCCCGTTAAATCAGACCAAGTGTAAGTCAAAGGAGCAGTTCCGCCGCTGACATTCAAAGTAATCGTACCGCCGCTTTCACAGGTCGCGTTCGTGCTTTCCGTGGTCAAAGTCATCGTCGGTGCCGCGTCTTCCACCGTGACAGTGAAGTAAGTCGGACAATCGGGTAATGCCGAGTCGGTCATTTCGATTTCGTAGTTGCCCGCCGCGAGGTTATTGCGCGTATTTCCGACAAAATCATCGAGCAACCAACGGTATGTGAAGCCGGTCGGCGTCAAGGTCACCGCACCGTTTGCTTCGCCGCAGGTTGCCGGAGTGGTGTCCGCCTGTGCTGCCGTCGGACCTTCGAGGTTACTGATATTTATCGTTGTCGTAATCGCGCAATTTGCGTCGTCAGACATTGCAATCGTCACTTCGTAAATGCCCGCCGCTAAGTCCGTGCGCGTTGCGCCGTCATTGCTCGCTGTGCCCGTATTCGGCGACCAAGTGAAAGTATAATCAATATCATTTTCCGTCAAAATAAGCGTCGCCGCGCCGTTATTTTCGCCGCAGGCGGCAGCGGTAATTTGGGTATCAAGAATTTCCGCTTCTACGCAGTTACACGCGTCGTTGATCTCGATATTATCTAAAATGACCTCGCAATTATTATCGCCGGTAATTGTCACGCTGTACGTGCCGACCGCCAAATCGGTCAGTGCCGCCGGGTTGTTTTCGCCGGGGATATGCGCCCAGTCAAAGGTCAAATCTTCGGTAGCCGTTGCCGCGCCCGCCGCCGTCATGAGTTCGATTGTACCCGCCGCATCACAGGTTACATCGGTCGCATTAACGGTGAAACCGGGCAGTTCAATGACCGTGACAAAAACGGTGTCGATGATTTCGCAGCCTTCTTCGGTGTAAGTTACGGAGAGGTATTCGCCGCTGTTTTCCGTTGTAACGGCGTTTAATTCCAAAGTTGCGCCGAGGGCAAAAGTGCCGTTCGGACCTTGCCAAAAATGCTCGACGCCGCCCGTTGTCGTGAGAGTAATCGACTCGCCCGCACACAGCGTTTGGTCGTCGGTGTAATTCATTTCCGGAGCCGGCAAAATTTCTACCTGTAACTCGGAGGCTTCCGTACAGCCGTCTTCCGAAGTCACCGCGCAGTAGTAAGTATATACACCCGGCAGGGTCGGTGCATTCGTCACGGTGACATTAGCCTCTTCGCTGCTGAAGCCGTTCGGTCCCGTCCACGCAAAGGCCGCGCCGCCGCTCGCACTCAACATAATCGGCTGACCCGCACAAATCGGTTCGTTGCTGCTCAAACTCGGTGTCGGGCGGCGACGTACCTGTACTTCCTGCGTCAAAATCGCCTCGCAACCCGCATCGTTTGTAACCGTCACCGAGTAAGTGCCCGTGTGTGACAAGCCGACCCCTTCAACGCGCAAAGTCTGCTCATCGCCGCTGACGCCGAGCGGGCCGCTCCACGCAAAGACCGTACCGCCGGAGACGGTAAGTTCAATCGTGTCGGTTTCGCAGTACAAAATATCGCCTTCGATGACGACCGCTAAGTCTTCTTCAATGACCACAGCGACCGTGTCGATGCTCTCGCAGCCGTTTTCAATGATTGTCAAAATGTAGTTGCCCGATTGGTTCGGCTGTGCGTTGTCGATTACGGGATTTTGCAGATTACTCGCAAAATTATTCGGGCCCGTCCAGGTATAATTGTCCGCATTTGCGGGAGCAAAAAGTAATAAATCGTTGCCGATGCAAAGCGGGGAATTGCTTTCCGCCTCGGCGGTAATGCCCTCGTTGACAATGACTTGCCCCGTTGCCGTGCCGCTCGCGCCGTTGCTTGAAGTGACGGTTACGCTGACTTCGTAAATGCCCGGCTCGTTCAAGGTCAAATCGGCGGTTGCGTCTGCAAAATTATCGAAAGTGCCGCCCGTTGTTGTCCATTCGTAAGTGTACTCCTCCCCGACCGGTGTCGCGAAAAGCGTCACCGTACCCGTGCCGCACAATTCGGAAACTGCCGGACTGAGACCGACCGTGATGTTTTCAATCACGTAGATGTTTTGCGTTACCACGGTTTCATTACCGCAGTCGTCGATTGCCGTCCAAGTGTAAGTTAAAATGTAGCCTTCGTCCGCCGGATTTTCGGTCGCGGTCGGAGTGATTTCTACGTCGTCGTCGCAGTTATCGGTTGCCTCCAACTCGGCTTGCGCCGGAATGTTTTCGCTGCCCGTCACGGTGATGTCCGCCGGTACAGAGACAAATTCGGGGGCTTCGGTGTCGGTCGTGCTGATGATTTGCGTCAGCGGTGCCGCATTGCCGCAGGCATCCGTTGCCATCCAAGTGCGGGTGATGATTTCGCCGCAATCGATCGGTTCTACGGTTTCGTTGAAGGTCATTTCGGTCTCGCCGCCGCAGTTATCGACCGCAGTTACGTTTTCGGCTGCCGCCGGAATGTTGCCGCATTCGACGGTGATATCTTCCGGAATTTCGGTGAATTCGGGCGCGGTATTGTCGGTCACAAAAATGGACTGTGACTGTACATCGGTGTTGTCGCAGAGGTCGATTGCGGTCCAAGTGCGGACTAAAACGTAGCTGTTTGCGCAGTCGCCGGGAGTAGTTGTTTCGGTGAGATAAATTTCCACACCGTCGCAGTTATCGGTCGCGGTCGGGTCGGCGGGGTCGGGAATTTCGCCGCATTCCACGGTCACATCCGCCGGTACGCCCTCGAGCACGGGTGCGGTAGCGTCGGACGCGGAAATGCTTTGCGTTGCCGTAGCGACGTTACCGCAATTATCGGTCGCCGTCCAAGTGCGGACGATGCTTTGACCGCAAGTGCCGTTTTCGGTGGTTTCGACAAAACTTATCTCGACGTCGTGGTCGCAGTTGTCGGTTGCCGTTACGCTCGCCGGGTCGAAGTCAGGGTCAACCGTGTTACCGCCGCAGGTCGCGTTGACATCTTCCGGCACACCGACTAAGACGGGCGCGGTATTGTCTTCGACGGTAATAATTTGTGTTGCCGTGACCTCGTTACCGCAGTCATCGCTCGCCGACCAAGTCCGCGTAATCGTGTAACTGTCCGCGCAGTCGCCCGCCGTAATGACATCGCTGAAGACCACGGAAACGCCATCCGTGCAGTCGTCGGTTGCGGTGATATTTTCCGCGTTGCCTACCGCATCGCACTCAATGGTAATGTCGGTCGGCAAGGCACTCAAAACGGGTGCGGTATTGTCGCCGACTTCAATGGTTTGCGTGATTGCGGATTGGTTGCCGCAGTTATCCGTCGCCGTCCAAGTCCGCGTAATGAGTTGTCCGCAGTCGTTGTCGGTGATGACTTCGTTGAAGGTAATTTCAACCTCATCGTCGCAATTATCCGTGGCGGTAATTTCACCCGCCGCAGGTGTTGCCGGCACCTCGCCGCAGTTAGCGGTGATGCTCTCCGGTACGCTGTCGAAAGTGGGTGCATCCGTATCTTGTACTACCAAAATTTGGACAGCCGAAGACTCATTGCCGCAGGCATCGGTTGCTGTCCAAAAGCGGGTCAGCGTGTAAGTATCCGCGCAGGCTCCGTCGCTGAAAATTTCCTCGAAGTCGAGTGTTACGTCGCTGCAATCGTCAATCGCGTCGGGAGTCGGCACGGGCGGTACGTTATCGCATTCGACCGTCATATCGACCGGTATGCCGGTGATTTCGGGTGCGTTTGTGTCGCCGACTTCGATGGTTTGCGTAATTTCCGCTTGGTTGCCGCAGTTATCCGTTGCCGTCCAAGTGCGCGTGATGAGTTGACCGCAGGCGTTGTCGGTGATGACTTCGTTAAAATCGATTTCAACATCATCATCGCAGTTATCGGTAGCGGTAATTGTGCCCGTGGCAGGAATTTCCGGCACCTCGCCGCAGGCAGCCGAAATACTTTCCGGTGCGCTGTCGAAGACCGGTGCGTTTGTGTCTTGTACCACCAAAATTTGGATAGCGGAAGACTGATTGCCGCAGGCATCGGTTGCCGTCCAAAAGCGGGTTAAAGTGTAAGTATCCGCGCAAGCCCCGTCGCTGAATATCTCTTCAAATTCGAGGGTTGCCTCACTGCACGCGTCGATGGCTTCGGGAGTCGGTACGGGCGGTACGTTGTCGCATTCGACCGTCAAATCGAGCGGTACACCGACGATTTCAGGTGCATCGACATCGCCGACCGTCACGGTTTGTACCGCCGAAGAGGTGTTGCCGCAATTGTCGGTTGCCGTCCAGACGCGGGTGATGATTTCGCCGCAAGTATTGGTTATCGTCGTTTCCGCGAAGGTGATTTCTACATCGTTGTCGCAGTTATCCGTCGCCGTAATCGTGCCTTCCGCCGGCGCATTCGGGATGTTAGTGCAGTTCACTTCTTCATCCGCAGGAATGCCGGATAAAACGGGGGCGGTCGTGTCAATGACCGTGATAACTTGCGTGGCTACCGTTCCGTTTCCGCATTCGTCGTTTGCCGACCAAGTACGCGTGATTGTGTAGCTGTCCGCGCAAATGCCTTGCGTGATTACGTCGCTGAAAGTGACAGTCAGGCTGCCCGTGCAGTCATCTTCCGCTGTCAAGTCTTCGGCGTTTGGTACTGCGTCGCATTCTACCGTAATGTCGGCAGGTACGTTTGCGATTTGCGGAATGCCCGTGTCGCCGACCGTGATGGTTTGACTTGCTGTTGTTGCGTTACCGCAATTATCCGTCGCCGTCCAAGTACGGGTGATAATTTGTCCGCAATCTTCGGTTGCTGAAGTTTCTGCAAAAGTAATTTCTACGTCGTTGTCGCAGTTATCATCGGCAGTAACAACACCGACCGGCTCCGAAGGAATGGTATTGCAATCGACGGTTACGTCAGCCGGAATGTTTGCCAATGTCGGGTCGGTCGTATCTTGTACCGTGATGATTTGACTTGCGGTCGCAACGTTATCGCACTCATCCGTCGCCGTCCAAGTGCGGGTGA
>JAHDCG010000049.1:0-18036 GCA_020629965.1 Saprospiraceae bacterium
AAAAAATTCCATTATCAATACTAATCACACCTTCACCAAAAATCTCATCATCGGCGCGGGGCCCGCAGGACTCGCCGCAGCGGGCAGACTGCGCGCCGCCGGGCAGGACTTTACGGTCTTAGAGCAGTCCGACCAAATCGCGCACCGTTGGCAAAATCATTACGAAAGACTCAAACTGCATACGGTAAAACGCTTTTCGGAACTACCGCTGCTACCCTTTCCCGCCGACTATCCGCAATACGTGCCGCGTGCAATGCTGGTAAAATATTACGAAAACTATGCACGGCATTTTTCGATAAAACCGCATTTCGGAGAAGAAGTAATTCACATTGAAAAAGCCGCCGAGCATTGGCAGACCCGCACCGCCGCCGGCAATATTTACCGTTCCGAAAATGTCATCGTTTGTACGGGTTACAATCGCATTCCCTTCCGTCCGCATTGGCGCGGCGAGGAAAATTTTCGCGGAAAAATCATGCACAGCAGAGATTACAAAACGGGGCGCGACTTTACCGGACAGGATGTTTTGGTCATCGGCATGGGCAATACGGGGGCGGAAATCGCGCTCGATTTATACGAACAGGGTGCGCATGCTTTCCTTTCCGTGCGCGGCGAGGTGAACATCGTGCCGCGTGATTTCAACGGTCGCTCGGTACAGGAAACGGCAGAAATCATCAAACCTCTACCCGCTTTTATCCGTGATTTTTTGGGGCAAATCGTCCAAAAAATCGCCATCGGTAATTTAGAAAAATACGGCATTCGCACTCCGAAAATTTCGCCGGCAAAACAACTGCGCGAGTACGGCAAAACGCCCGTTATCGACCTCGGTACGGTCGCGGAAATCAAAAAAGGAAACATCGGCGTTTTTCCCGACGTCGAACAATTTACCGAAACGGGTCTTTTATTCACAAACGGAAAATCACGGGATTTCGACGCCGTTATTTTAGCAACCGGCTACCGCGCCGCCGTTGAAGATTTTTTGCCGCAGCGACCGGATATTTTTAACGAACTCGGCATACCTAAACAGCCCGTTTTTCCCGACGGATTATATTTTTTGGGCTACGATGCTTACTCAAGCGGTCTGCTCGACAGCATAAAACGCAACTCGGAAACGGTGGTCACCGACCTTCTGCAAAACGAAAAATCAGATGAAAAAAACTAAGAAAAAAAATAAAATCGACACCGACTTAAATCAGGAAGCCCGCATTGACTTTTGGACGATAGTCGTCGCTAACAGTTTTAAACGGGCGCATACCAAGCAACTCAAAAAAGCCAAAGCCAAGCTCAGTTTTGAAATGTATTTGGTACTCAACGCGCTGTGGCAACAGGACGGGCAAACGCGAAAAAATCTCGCTTTATTTTTGCGAAAAACACCCGGCAGCGTCTCGCAAATTGCGGATAAACTGAAGAAAAAAAATTATATCCGAGTCGATAAATCGAATAAAAAACGTCGCTACTATCTTTTGCCCGAAGGAAAAAAAATACAGACGAAAATTTCGCGCAGCAGCATCGCAACTATGGAAAATGCGCTGTCGAATATCACGAAAGAAGAACGCGAAATCTGCCTCGGTGTGCTGAAACGCATGTTTTTGAATATGGAAATCGAAGAGTTAAAAAACTGACAGCGCGTTTCGTTTAATCCTTTCTTGTTACCAATTCCTGTGCAATAAACTCCCCGATTTGCTGCCCCTGCTCCACTCCGTAATCAATCGCCGGGCGGTAGTGAATGCCGCCGTAGAGGCGACTGACCGCCGCTTCTTCCGAGGCTTCGTAGAAGGATTTGTAATTGCGCACGGGCAGTCCGTAGGGTTCCTCGGTCACATCCGCAAAAGAAAAATTATCACCGAAAAGCTCCGTGAGTGCTACCGCCGAGGCGCGCGAAATAACGCTGTGCCCGCTGGTGTGCTCGGGAAAAGGCGGCGTCTGTAACAGCGGTCGCCAGTCTTCGTCGATATTTTCGTTGATGACGGTCTCGGGGCGCACGAGATTGGAGCGATATTTTTCATCCCAACAAGCGATAAAAGCGTCCATGAGTGCAATACTGACTCGGGTGTAAGCCTCCGTGCTGCGCATCATGTCGGCGTCGTTTTGCTCGCAGGCTATCTTCGTAATGCCCATCCAGTGACCGCCGGGCGTGATTTTTTTTGTGGCAAACATGACGTGTCCGCTGTGCGTGGAGACGTAAGGGTTGCAGTCCCAAAACTTTGCAATCGCCAAACGTTCCGCACGTTCTTTCTCGTCGGCAACTTCCAATGCTTTGTAAACTTCCATCGTTTCTTTATAAAACTTACTGTCTTTTTCCAGACTGAAAGCCGTGGGCGGCAGCGGGCGAAACTGCTGTGCGCTGTCAATGACCAAAGTCCGAATTTCGCGCCAATGCGGTTCGATGCCGTCCATATAATCGGGCGGCGTCGGCTTCCATAACTCGCTTTCTTCGGAAATGCTGTATTTAGGAAAAGTGCGGGTTTGCTTGTAATTGTCCTTGTCTGCCCACGCCAAAATCGCCTGCGCCGTCGCTTCTCCGTAAGCCAAAGAACGGGCGTAAACTTCCTCGGGCATATTGATTTTTTTGTATTTTTCCAGCAACTCCGCACGGTATTCCTCCATTTTATCTTCCGAAAAAATCAACGCTTTTCCGACAATCGTGAACGCCTGCAAACTTGCCAGAGGGTAGCAATATTCCTGACCGGCGGCGGGCTGCGGCAGATTTTTCAGTTCGTTAATTTGCCCCTGCAAGGTCTTATACTCCGCGTAATCGTGCTGCAAAGCCTCGTAACCCGCAATGCTCGCGTAGCTGTAAATCCGCGCGGCGACCGGCGGAGAAAAAATATCGTGGACGATAATATCCGTCAATTTTTGCATAGCGGCGTGGGTGTCTTCGGCGTCGGCAGCCTCGGCTTTCCAGTTTTCGTTGACGGAATTGCAGCTCGCGAAAAGTAAGATTGTAACAGAAAAAAGCAGGAAATTCTTCATATAGAAAATGCGGTTAGAGTCGTTTGAATTGTTTGATTGTGGTTTGAGTCATCGAACCGTAGTCGATGTTTCGGTTGGTAAAGACGCGGGAAAACGCGTCTCTTTTCCGGACGCAAAATCAATTTCAGAAAAAATCACAGGCGGGCTTAGTTGCGGGTTCTGCAAAAATACGCATTGTCGATAAAAGGAGATAAGGAACGGAATTTCTTAACCCTTTTTTTACTTTTACACGAAAAAAGCCCGTGCGAACTGAATCACACGGGCTTTTATTTTTTTGTTAAAATTTTCTAATTCAAAGAAAACTGTAAGACCTGTTCCGCCGAGTTATGAAACATCAACTCTTTGATGTAAGGTGTCAGAAAATCCGCCAACGGCATTTTGGCGATCATTTCGAGGACTTCAAATTCATTTTCAGCCACGAAAATCGCCCACAAACCCGAACGGTCGGCTGCCAGGGCGTAGGATTTCAACTTACCTTCCGCCAAGAGAAAATTTATATAATTTCGGTGTGCAGGTATCAAGCGAGCCATCTCTTCCGTCATCATTTGCGGAACATCGAACTCGACCATAAATTGCTTTTTCATATCTTTATTATTTATCGGACGCTCTAAAAAAACTTCGCGTCTCTGTTCTTCCTTCTGCCGCATTTCATTCACTTAGTTGACGATAGAACGCATAAAAAGTTAACTAAGTTCTATCCAAAACTCGTCTGACAAGTTACAAATATACGAAAATTAACTTTGATTGAATAAATCCGCTTCATCCGGCACCGGTTCGTGTAGGTGCGGTGAGTTATTGCGCACACTGTTGACCATTTGAGAAACGCGATAAATTTTGAAATAGGCGTCGGGCGTCGGTTTTAACATTTCCGCGATTTCTTCCAGACTATTGTTTTCCAACCAAAACAGACACTCCGCCTCGTCGGTAAAAACGACGGGCGAGCGATTGTGCAGCGGTTTTATTTCCGCATTCGGTTCGGTCGTGATGACAGAAAAAGTGCGTTTTTTATCTTCGTCATATCCCCATTCCTCCCAAATTCCTGCCATAAACAGCAGCGAGCCATCCGCCGGTAAAATGCGATACGGGATTTTTTCTTTGCCCTCGCGTCGCCATTCGTAAAAACTGTCGCCGATGACCACACACCGCTTTTGCCGCACGGGCACCCGGAAAGACGGTTTGCCGAAAATGCCCTCCGACCGAGCATTGATGAGCCGCCCCTGATTTTTGCCGTCTTTCGACCAGGAGGGTATCAGTCCCCATGACAGGTTTTGCAGGCGGTACGGTTCTTCGTTTGTCACTACCGCCGAGGTTTGGGTCGGTGCAATGTTGTAACTGTCACGGATGGTTACGCCGCGCTCTTCGATGAAGGTCAGTTGCTCTTTGATTTCTTTTTCGGTAGCGATGAGAGAGTAGCGTCCGCACATGGTATTTTAATTTTAGATGTTAGCCCCGATAGTTATCGGGGTAGATGTTAGACTGCTTTGTAAACTTATGCTTTCAGACAGACTCAGATTTTGTTTTAGAGCGTCGAAGTCTAAAATCTCCCCCCTCAAAACTCTAACCCTTCCTCCAAATCTTCAATCGGTTTTTGTCGGTACAACTCCCGCGTGCGGTTGCGTTCTTTTTGTCTTTCCATCACCAATTTTGCCAAGCCGACGGCGGGCGGGTCGGGCGCGAGCGGATGCAGGGCGGCGTTGGCTTTGGCTTCTTTGACGTCCATGCGGTAGAGCAGACTGAAAAGAAACTCCGGTCTGCGCTCCAGCATGACTTCGATTTGGCGGCGCAGCAGGTCGAGCAGCTCGGCTTCGGTCGGCTCGGTTTGTGCGGCGTTTTCTATTTCAAAATCGCGTAGAATGACTTTGGTGCCGTGAGATTGCGGTGTTTTGTTATCGCTCAATTTTGCTCGACTTTTTTACGCTGATTGGTTAGTATTTCGTAAGATTTTACGCTGATTTTCTCTGTAATACCGGCTTTTCTGCATTATAACAAAATTCTTTTGCCTTGAAAATAATCGTAACATTTTAAAATACTCCAAATGCCCGAGTAACACGCCCGTCAACCGTCAACCGTATCACTTCCCCTTCCCCTGCAATAAAACCAAAACCGTATAAAACATAATTTTAAAATCCAAAGCCAACGACATATTCTCGATGTAAAGCAAATCGAAGCGGAGGCGTTGGAGCATTTCGTGCAGATTGGAAGCGTAGCCGTATTTGACCTGCCCCCAAGAGGTGATGCCCGGACGCACTTTGAGCAGTTGCTTATAGTGCGGATTTTTTTCGACGATTTGGTCGATGTAAAATTGTCTTTCCGGGCGCGGCCCCACGAGCGACATGTCTCCTTTTAAGACGTTCCAAAACTGCGGGAGTTCATCCAGTCGCCATTTGCGCATGACCGCGCCCCAGGGCGTACAGCGCGGGTCGCCGTCGCTCGACAGTTGCGGCCCTTTGGCTTCGGCGTCTGTCCACATACTTCTGAATTTGTAAATATCGAACTCCTCGCCGTACTGACCGACGCGTTTTTGGGCGAAAAAAATCGGACCTTCGGAGGACAATTTAACGCGAATTATCAAATACAAATACAGCGGCGACAGCAACAGCAGCATAACCGCCGAGGCGCAGATGTCGATGGCGCGTTTGACCAAAACCTGCCAACGCGGCATCAATTCCTGCCGAATTTCAATCAAGACCGCACCGAAAACGTGGTTCATTTTGACATTACCGAGCAGTATGTCATACATGTCGGGAATGATTTTTACCAAAATTTGCTCGCCGAAGTCGAAAAGTACGTTGAGGATTTCGCGCAGCCGACTGTGTTCCGAGGTTTCGATGGCGATGATGACCTCCTCGACTTTCAGGCTTTTGATGACGGATGAAATTTGCTCGATTTCTCCGAGTTTCGGCAAAATCGCGGCAAGCTCTTCACTCTTTTCATTATTCGCATTCGCGTCGATGTAGCCCACAAAATTGTAAGCCGGACTCATTTTGCTTTCGCTGATTTCTCGGTACAGCGCGAGCGCGTTTTTATTACCGCCGATGAGCAGCGTATTGAAAGCGACGATGCCTTTTTTCAATCGACGTGAAGCCCGCGTCAGCAGTATCATGCGCACCGTGGCGGTAAGCGTAAAATGCAACGCAAATAGTGTGAGAAAGGAGGTCAAATAAGACTTGGGACCGGGTACGATGTCGTCTAAAATGAGGGAAAAAAACAAAAAAATCGCACCGATAAAACTCAGAAAAAAAGTACGCGCCAAGGTCGCCGAGCGCGAGAGGCGGTAAATGTCTTTGTAGCGGTCGAAAATGGCGTAAAAAAGCACCCAACCCGTCGGAATAATCAAAATGCCGTACCAAAACTGCTCGACGTACAAAAACGCCGTGCCGTAATTTTCCGCTCCTTCGACGACAACTTTACGGTAGTAATAAAAACACGTCCAAGCCGCCATCGCCGACAAATAATCGGCAAGTCGATAGAAAAAAGTATCTAAACGGCGGCGTTTTCTCATTTTGTGTGTTAGATGAAAATAAATCCGCTACAAATAAACGACCTTAATATTGTCTAACAAAATTATTGCCTCGTCCAATCCCGAACCGACCGGGTAAGTCGCCGACATCACCAACTGAAAACGACCCACATTTTGCGAAATCAGCAGGCTGCTCATATCGAAGTACAGCGTATTCCAACTGTCTTTTGCCAGCACGCCGTACTCCCGAAACACGGTTTCCGTATTGCCCGCCGTTTTGTCCAAAACCCCGAAAAGCAGGTTGACGTCTGTCTTATATTGTACTTCCAAAAAAGCGCGATTTGCCCCGCTGACGTCGATGAGTTCGCCTTCGGTCGTCGCCCCTTCAAAAATCGGATTATCGTCGGTGAGCGTAATTTTTCCGACCGTTCCTTCGCCCGCTTGTCCGCCTTGATTGGTGATAGAGACGGCGGTCTGTGAGTTTTCGTCCAATTCCTGCACAAACAAAATATCCGTTCCGGTAAAGTCGCTGCCGTACACCGTCACGCCCGAAACGTAGCGTGTCTGCGGGTTGACGACCAATGTATCGTCCGGTGAAAAATTACCCGCGAGATTGACCCGCTCCCAAAACGGATAAATTTCCAGCATTTCGCCCGAGCCGTTTTGCTGTACCAGCGGGTCCAAAGTTATCGTCGCTTCGCCTGCGGCAAATACGGGCAAGGTGCCGGGTATCGAGATGACACCGACCGTTTCGTTGTTGACCAAAACGTTTGCCGCGACAATTTTTGCGGCAAGGCTGCGCTCGTTTACATCCGGATTATCGGTCAGCGTAAAAGACGAAATCGTCAAGTAAGCCGGCACATCTTCGGCAGGATTGATAACCTCGCAACTGTACTGCGTACACAGCAAAAAGACCGCTGCCATGCCCGCAAATAATTTATTGTATTTCATTTTTTATTTCTTTTGCTCCGCTATTTTTTCGGAAATGCGATGCGCCAATTCCAAAGCCTGATAACCGTCTTCAATCGAGACTTTCGGCTGCGTATTATTTTGAATGCTCGCCGCGAAAGACTCCAACTCCGCTTTTATCGCGTTAATCGGTTCGATTTCGGGCATACTGATTTGTAAAAATTTATTGCCCTTCGCCGTCGGTAATTCGGGCATACTTTCGCGCTGTGCGGGCGTAGTATCCGCTTCGTCAAAAAGGCGAATAATCTGCGCTTGTTTTTCCAAAAAATCCAAACTGATATACGCGTCGCTTTGAAAAAAGCGGACTTTGCGCATTTGTTTTAAAGACAAACGACTCGCCGTCAGATTTGCCGTGCAACCGTTCGCAAATTCCAAACGTGCATTGGCAATATCGGGCGTGTGACTGACGATGCTGACGCCGCTCGCACTCACATTTTGCACGGTGCTGTTCACCAAACTCAGCACAATGTCCAAATCGTGAATCATCAAGTCCAACACTACCGAAACATCCGTGCCGCGCGGGTTAAAAGTCGCCAAGCGGTGCGCCTCGATAAACATCGGATTGAGCGGCATGTCGCTCACCGACAGCAAGGCGGGATTAAAACGCTCGACGTGTCCGACTTGCACCTTAACGCCGTGTTTATTTTTTAAATCCAACAAAGCCTTTGCTTCGGAGGTCGTATGTGCCAGAGGCTTTTCGATAAAAACGTGCCTGCCCGCCGCAATAGCCTTTTGCGCAACCGCAAAATGGGTGATTGTCGGCGTGACGATATCGACAACTTCGGTCGCCGCTAACAATTCTTCTTCGTTCGCAAATGCTTTGATGCCGAATTTTTCCGCCGTCTCTTTCGCCGTTTTCGGGTCGGGGTCGTAAAAACCGACGAGGTCGTAAATGCCTTCGGTCATTTGCAGACACTTGAGGTGAATTTTGCCGAGATGCCCCGCACCGAATACTCCGATTTTCAGCATTGTTTCTGTTTTGCGTAGAACCGAAAGCGATTTCGACCCTGTTTTTGATTACGACGCAAAACTAAACCTTTGATTTTGTAATCCGGTCGGTAAAGGTTATTTTTGACTTTTTTCACGACAAAATAAAGCAGACTTTTAACTGCTTGCGGGGCTTGAGACGCGTTTTCCCGCGTCTTTACAAACCGCAACGGAAAAACTAAAACAGTAGATACTACCGCGAACCCCGTCCGCCAACCAACAACTACCAATCAACAACTACACAATATGAGCTTCTCCACCAATCCCGAACTCGAACTTGCTTACGAGTTTATTCAAAATACCAACCGCAATATTTTTCTGACCGGTAAGGCCGGCACCGGTAAAACTACCTTTCTGCACCGCATCAAAGAAGAGAGTGTCAAAAGGCTGGCTGTGGTTGCACCGACGGGCGTGGCGGCGATAAATGCACGCGGGCAGACGATACATTCTCTTTTTCAGTTGCCGTTCAGTCCGTTTATCCCCGGCGCAAAACCCGATGCGAGCCGGCAGCGACAGTTTTCCGGTAAAAAAATATCGCTGCTGCGCTCGCTCGATTTGCTCATCATCGACGAAATCAGTATGGTGCGCTGCGACACCCTCGACGCCATCGACGAGGTACTGCGCCGCTACCGTGACCCGCTCAAACCCTTCGGCGGAGTACAACTGCTGATGATCGGCGACCTGCACCAACTGCCGCCCGTGGTGCGCGACGACACCTGGAATATGCTGCGCGCACACTACCGCACGCCGTATTTTTTCGGGAGTTTGTCTTTGCAAAATACGCATCCCGTAGTCATCCAACTCACCAAAATTTACCGGCAGGCAGACGATGTTTTCATCAATTTGCTCAATAAAGTGCGCGACAATGTGATGACGCCCGAGGTTTTAGAATTGCTGAACAGTCGCTACATCCCGAATTTCAAAGCGCCGGAAGACGAACCCTACATCACGCTCACTTCGCACAATCGCGCCGCCGACACGATCAACGAGAAAAAACTAACGGAACTGACCGCGCCTTTGTATCAATTTAAGGCGATTGTCAAAGACGAATTTCCCGAAAAAATTTACCCGACGCCGCTCGTCACCGAGTTTAAAAAGGGAGCGCAGGTGATGTTTATTAAGAACGACATTTCGGAGTTCAAACGTTGGTACAACGGAAAAATCGGAACGGTCACGGGCTTCGGCAAAGATTTTATTTACGTGCGCTGCCCCGACGAGTCGGAAGATTTTTCCGTACCTAAAGTCGTGTGGGAAAACGTCAAATACGACCTCAACGAAAAGACTAAGGAGGTCACGGATAATGTCGTCGGCACCTTCGAGCAGTACCCGCTGCGCTTGGCCTGGGCGATTACCATTCACAAAAGTCAGGGTCTGACCTTCGAGCGGGCGGTCATCGACGCGGCGGCGGCCTTTGCCCACGGACAGGTCTATGTGGCATTGAGTCGCTGTACGAGTTTCGAGGGCATTGTGCTGCATTCGCGCATACAAACCCGCAGTGTGCGCACGGACTCGGTAGTGCAAAATTATTCGGCGCGCGCCGAAGAAAATCCGCCGACGGCAGAAGAATTGGAAAATTCCAAACGCAAATATCAGGAGGAAGTCATCGCGGAATTATTCGACATGAAAGCGGTGAGAAAGGCTCTGGCGGCCGCCGACCGCGCGGTTTTTCCGAACGAAAATACCCTAAGCGGCAATACCGTCGAGTTATACAAAGCCTGGTCGATACAGGCGGAAGCCAAGGTACTCGCGATTGCCGAAAAATTTATGCCGCAACTGCGCGGTTATTTTCTGCACCCCGACCTGCCCGAAGAAAATCAAAAGTTGCAGGACAGATTAAAAAAAGCGGCGGATTATTTTATCGGTCAATTTAAGGACAGCCTGCTGCCGGCTTTGAAAAATATGCCGATTGCAACGGATAACGCAAGCGTAAAAAAATCCGTGAAGGAAAAACTGCGGGATTTGGAGAAAGAGGTTTTTGTGAAAAATGCCTGCTTCAAGGTAGCGCAAAACGGCTTTCGGGCAACAGCTTATTTGAAAGCAAAATCGGATGCGGCACTTGATTTTGCAAAAATTTACAAAGCACGCAAAGAAGTAAAAGTCACACCCGCCGACTCGCCGCACCCGGATTTGCACCGCCGCCTCAACGATTGGCGCGACGAAAAAGCACACGATTTGGGGATTGCTTTGGCGTCGGTGTTACCGCTGAAAACGATTTCCGAAATTTCGCATTATCTGCCCCTGACGCCCGCACGCTTGCAGGCAATTAAAGGTATCGGTAAAGTGAAGGTCGGAAAATTCGGACACGAAATTATTGAGATTGTAGAAAAATATTGTCAAGAAAAAGGCGTCGAAGGTAACCTGACGAATGTCAAATTATCCGAAAAATTAGACAAAGACACCCGCGTGGTTTCACTCGAAATTTTTCGCCGCGAAAAGGACATCGACAAGACGGCGGCGGCACGCGGACTGAAACGCTCGACCATCGAAGGGCATTTGGCAAATTGGGTAGAAAGCGGTGAAGTTGATTTATTCGATACCATGGAACGCGGACGCGCCGAGGAAATGCTCGCTTTTTTTGCTAAAAACGCGGAAAGCACGAGCAGGGAAGCCAAAGATTTTTTCGGAGAAAAATACAGCTACGGCGACCTAAAACTGGTGCGGGCGCATCTGAAAGGAGCGGAAAAAACCTGATTACCGATTGCCGACGTAAGCCCCGCCGACCGGCGGATTGATAGCTTCATATACCGCATTTTGAATGCGCGGGCGATAGTTTCTTTTGTTCAATTTGTAGTTATTCATTGACGGATAGGTACGATTGGAAAGGAAGATGAAAATCAACTTTTCGTCCGGGTCGGCCCACACCGCCGTGCCCGTAAAACCCAAATGCCCGAAGGTATTATTGCCCGCCAAATCTCCCATATTCAGCGAGTAACGACTGTCCAACTGCTTCATGTCGAAGCCGATACCGCGTCGCGTGCAGCCGTCGCAGCGAGAGGTAAACAAATCGACCGTACTCGGCTCGAAGTAGCGCGTGCCGCCGTAATAACCTTTGTTGAGCAGCATCTGAAAAAGTATCGCCAAGTCCTCCGCTTTGCCGAACAGCCCCGCATGACCGGCCACCCCGCCGAGCATCGCCGCGCCCATGTCGTGCACGTTGCCGTGTACGGTTTGGCGGCGAAAATAATTGTCTTTTTCGGTTGGCGGGATGAGGGATTTCGGAAAGCGGTCGGTCGGGTTATACGTCAAAGTTTTCAAACCTAAGGGACGGTAAAAAGTGTTGCGCACGTAACTGTCGATAGTGCTGCCGGTTCGTCTTTCGGTCAGCCGCGCCATGAGGTAAAAACCGAGGTCGCTGTATTTGTATTTGGTGCTGCTACGGAGTTTCGAGTCGTAAATTTTATTCCAAACCGTATCGACGTAGCTGTATTTCATAAAAAGTTTATCCGTTACGGGTACGCTGTACGGCTCTTTGCGAAAGCGGCTGTACCACTCGGGTTGCGGCTGCGGATTGCGGCGACTTTTAGTCATCGTTTCGGTATAAAAGGGAATCCACGCCGCCATACCCGCTTGGTGCGTCATAATGTCGGCGATTTCCATGTCTCTTTTATTTGTAGCCTGCAAATCGTTCAGGTGTTTGCTCGCCTTATCCGAAACGTCGATGATGCCTGCGTCCTGTAATTTCATCACGCCGAGGGTCGTTGCCGCTACTTTTGTAATCGAAGCCAAATCGTATAAATCACCGGTACTGACCCTTTGTTTTTTATCGTAAGTGTGATAACCGTAGGCTTTTTCAAAAATAATTTTTCCGTCTTTTGCTACCAAAACTACCCCGCCCGGAGTCGCTCGTTCCGCTATGGCCTGCCGCATCAATTCGTCGATATTTTGGTCTAGGCTGTCCGCATTCATATTGACCTCTGCGGGAATGCCGTAGCCCATACGCATCAGCGAACCGGTCTGCAAACCTGTGTTATAAAGACTGCGCTCCGAAGCCGTGACGGGCAACCGACCGTTAAATCCGAACACGCCGAAAAGTCCCTGCGCCGCCGTTTCCTGCGTCATTTCGTCTTCATCGTAGGCTACCAAAATATTCTCGACATCGTCAAAATATTTGAGCGAGTACGGACTGCCGAAAACGGTCAAAATTACCGTGGTTTGTTCCCGCAATTCTCTGATAAACTGTTTTTGTGAAGCGGAAATCCCGAAGTCTTTGCGCGCATAGCTGCTCATGTCGTGCAGGCTGACAATAACCACATCTTTATTTTGTAAGGAATACAAAAGTGCTTTGCGGCGGTCGGAGTTGATGTTCATCGGTGCCTGAAAATGGGCAAAGTCCGCATACTTTTCGAGCGTATTTTGGAAAGGCGTTTTGGCAGTCGCACCCAGCGCGACGGAGGCATAGCGCGTGTCGGCGACATCGACAAAAGGCACGATGCCGTCGTCGTTGCGCACCAGAGTCAGCGCATTTTCAATCAATTTTTTCTTCAAAACCATTGCCTCGGGGCGGTTCAAATCCGCGCGCAGATTATTTAAAGAAACGTATTGCGCTTTCGTCCGCAGACCCTGACGGTATTTGAAATGCAGGATTTTTTTCACGCTGTCGTACACGTCTTTTCTTTCCAATTTCCCTTCGGCAATGTATTTTTTTATCGCTTGAAAAGCGGCGGGTACATCTTGCGGCAGCAGCAAAATATCGTTGCCGGCTAAAAGGGCTTCGGCTTCCGTTTCGCCGGGGGCGAAGTGTTTTGTCACGCCTTTCATACCGAGTCCGTCGGTAATGACCAAACCCTCGAAATCCAAGTCTTCTTTCAATAATTTGTTAATCGCCGCTGCGGAAAGGGTGGTCGGGCGATTGACCGTCGGGTCGATAGCGGGCACACTCATGTGCGCGACCATGACACTCGCCACGCCTTTGTCGATGAGCACACGAAAGGGCATAATTTCCAAACTGTCCAAGCGATTGCGGTCGTGCGGAATGACGGGCAAATCCAAATGCGAGTCTGTGTCTGTGTCGCCGTGACCGGGAAAATGCTTGGCGCAGGCAAGCACGCCGTGGTCTTGCATACCCTGCATATACTTGTAACTTTTGACGGCAACGTTGTAAATATCTTCGCCGAAGGAGCGATAATTGATGACAGGATTGAGCGGATTGTTATTGACATCGGCGACGGGCGCAAAGTTTAAATGCACGCCGAGGCGATTGCAGTGACGCGCCACTTCCGCCCCGAATTCATATATTAAATTGTTGTCGCGCACCGCACCGAGCATAAGTTGGCGCGGGAAAGAAATCGTGCTTTTTTTCAGCCGCATCCCGAGTCCCCATTCGGCATCCATCGAGATGAGCAGGGGGATACGGTACGCCGCATTTTGGTAGCGATTGGTGAGTTCCGCCTGCTTTTCGGGCGTGCCTTGAAAAAAGCAAAGCCCGCCGACATGGTAATCTTTTATCAGATTATCGACTTTGGCAATGTGCGCCGGCCCTTTGTCGGAGTGTGCGCGTATCATCATCAGTTGACCGATGCGCTCGTCTTCGCTCATGGAGTTAAAAACCGCATCGACCCAGGCAAACTCGGCGGCGGTTTCATCGTAGGTTTGGTTACGTTGAAAAGCAGTTTGTGCCGTCAGGTAAGCGGAAAAAAAGAGCAGAAAAAAAGTCAATAGCCTCATAATCGTTCGGTCGAAAAAGTTGAAAAATAGCGGGGGCAGTTAAGCGACCCCAAATATGAGAAGAAATGATTATGCCGGGAAGTTAATTTTTTTTAAATATCAAAAAAAAATAGTTATCGGGCGGAATTGATGATTCGATAAGCGGCGATTATTAGTAAACGAATACGTGTGACATGTCACACGTATTCGTTTACTAATAATTGCTTTAGTCCCGTCGTTAAATTTCCCTTCCTCATCGAATGTTTGCCTTCCTTTTACCGTAAATCGCTAATTTTGTGTTTCCCGTGAAGGTTCTTGCGGGAAAATTTAAAAAATCATCCTTTTGAGTAAATCCGTTAAAGTCGTACTGTTGATACTTTTGGTTTTGGTCATCGACCAGGCTTCCAAAATTTACATCAAAACAAATTTTGCCTACGGCGACACTTATCATCTGGCGAGTTGGGCTAAAATTCACTTCGTCGAAAATCCGGGCATGGCCTTCGGTATCGAAATCGGCGGCGAATACGGCAAGCTGGCATTAAGTCTGTTTCGTATTGTCATGGTCGGGTTTCTCGGCTTTTACTTGGCGAAGCTAATAAAAGAAGGCGTCTCTTTAGGTTTAGCGGTTTGTTTCGGGCTGATTTTCGCGGGCGCACTGGGCAACATCATCGACTCGGTTTTTTACGGAATGATATTTACGGAATCGAATTACCACGCACAAAATGCGGCGGAGTTTGTGGCGTGGGGAGAGGGTTACGGAAAGTTTTTGCACGGGCGGGTAGTGGATATGCTGCACTTTCCGCTGTTTGAAGGAAATTTTCCGGAGTGGCTGCCGGTCTGGGGCGGCGAGAAATTTCAGTTTTTTCGTCCGGTTTTTAACATTGCCGATACTGCGATTTCCGTCGGGGTGATTGCGCTGATTTTGTTTCACCGCGATTTTTTCAGCGGAGAGTTTGGAGAGAAAAAAGAGGAAATTGCCGACCCGACGACGGCGGGAAATTTAGAAAAAGATTTTAGACAGGATTAGAGGATTTTTGGATTTTTGTTCGGATTTTTTCTTTGCATTTACGCGTTTGTACAAGTGATATTTCCGGATGCTTTAAGGTATTATTACAAATTTGAAAAATCAGGTGCCGAATTAATACGGTTGGTATGCTCGCCATACTCAAAAGGTGACTTTGAGTAAACACAAATCGGACCGATGACCAAAAATTAAAACACGCCGAAACACAGCCCGACCGACAAAAAGTTTTTACTTTAACTGCGACGGATTACCTTTGCGAAACAAAACAAGTTAAAAATCAACTAAGACATCAACAACAAACATGGCAAATAATTTATTGAAAGGAAAGCGCGGCGTGATTTTCGGCGCATTGGACGAGCAATCCATCGCTTGGAAAATTGCGGAACGCTGCGTGGAGGAAGGTGCGAAAATTACCCTCACCAACGCGCCCGTGGCAATGCGCTTCGGGAAAATCAACGAACTCGGCGAGAAACTGAATGCGGAAATTATTCCCGCAGATGCGACGAGTATGGAGGATTTAGAAAATCTTTTTACCAAAAGTCAGGAAGTTTTGGGCGGTAAGTTAGACTTCGTTTTGCACTCCATCGGCATGTCGATTAACGTGCGCAAAAACCGTCACTACACCGACTTAAAGCACGACTGGATGCTGAAAACTTTCGATATTTCGGCGATTTCTTTTCACAAAATGATGCAGGTGCTGTGGAAGCAAGATGCGATGAACGATTGGGGCAGTATCATGGCGTTGACTTATATTGCGGCGCAACGCACCTTTCCCGATTACAATGAAATGGCGGAAAGCAAGGCTCTTTTGGAGAGTTTTGCGCGTAGTTTCGGTTATCATTTCGGCGAGAAAAAACACGTGCGCGTCAATACGATTTCGCAGTCACCGACTTGGACAACGGCGGGCAGCGGAGTGAAAGGCTTTAAAGAATTTTTCGATTACGCCGATAAAATGTCACCTTTGGGCAATGCCTCCGCCGATGCCTGTGCCGATTACTGCATTTCGATGTTCAGCGACCTGACGCGCATGGTGACGATGCAAAATCTTTTCCACGACGGTGGTTTCAGCAATATGGGTATGAACCCCGCGTTGATTGATATGCCCGAGGAGGAGTAGTTGCGGATTTGACGAACCGGTGAGTGGTTTTTACGCCGGGTCGTCAGCTCTTCGGCTTTACATTTTATGAGAAACTTACACAAAACTAAACCGCTATGTTTAACGAACTCATCGAGACGGTAGGGCCGTTGTCGTTTTCCGCGCGCATGATGCTTTTGAGTGTCATCACGGTATTTATGCCGCTGAGTGCCATGACTTTTTTCTTTTACAGTCTGGACAAAAAGGAAAAAGACTTCAGCAAAGCCCTGCGCGATATGGGCATCGAAAGCAGTCGGCGGGTACGTGATACTTACCGAGCGGGACACTACTTGTTGCCGCTTTTTTTCGTTACTTTTATCTGTTTTTTGGCAATGTTTTTCATTCTGTTTTCCGACCAATTTTTATCCGTGACCGGTGACAGTCTGCTGCTGTCCGGCTCGAATTACGGCATCGGCGACAATTTGCTGTTGATGAAACGCAGTGCGGTCGCTATCGGCTTTGCCTTTCTCGGCGGCTTCATCTGGGCGGCTACCAATATCGTGCGTCGCCTTATCGAATACGATTTATCGCCGAATGTTTACTATACCTCCGGTCTGCGGATTATTCTGGCGGCGACGGTTTCGGTGACTTTGTCGTTCTTATTGCCCGATTTAACGGAAAATGCGCTGCCGGCGATTTCTCTCTTGGCAGGCATGTTTCCCGAACGCGTGCTCAACTGGTTCATTGACAAATACAAAGATTTTATCGACGGCAACCGTATTCTCGACAAACAAATGAGCATCGAAAACATCGAAGGTATCAGCGTTGCGCATAAAGAACGCCTCAGCGAAATCGGTATCGACAACGCCCAAAATTTGGCGGAAACCAGCTTTCTGCAACTGCTCATTAAAACCCCCTTCGAGACCCGCCAACTCTTAGACTGGATAGGTCAGGCAAAACTGCTGCTCTACGCCAAAAGCTACACCGATGCCCTGCGTGACATCGGCATTCGCTCGGTTTTCGACTTTTTTAAAGGTGAAAAGTCAAAGACAAGTTTAGCGGAAATCGCGGAAAGTCGCGGCATCGACCCGGCGATGATGGGCTTGATTTATGACCACATCATACACGATGAAGGCATCAAGGCTTTGTATAATTTTCAGCGAAAAATGAATTTGCCGGACGGCAAATAGTTGATGGGTGGTGGTTGGTAGGTGGTGGGGGAAAACTTCCCGGTAGCCGGATATTTTCAGAATAAACTTATAGTCGAAAACGGTCATGTTGAGTGAGTTCAACATGACCGTTACTGATTTTTAGAGTTATTTTTTAGGAATCAAACTTCCCAACCGTATTTCACCCAATCCTCTTCGTAGTCGATATCCGATAATTTTTCCGTCAAATAATAAGAGGCGTCGAGGGATTTAATGCGTTCGATGGTCGTGGTGAAAACGGATTCCGTGCTCCATTCTACATTCTCAAAAAGCGAGGGCGCAAACTCTTTCATGCCCAGCAAATAATAACCGCCGTCGAAAGTAGGACCGACCACAAAATCATTATCGTCTAAAGCAGCAAAGGCTTCACTGACAATTTGCGGAGTCAGACTCGCGCAATCACTGCCGATAATTACCGCTTTTTCTCCTTTTGTCAATGCCGTCTGAAAAGCAGCACTCATGCGGTCGCCGAGGTCGCCGTCCGCTTGCAGATGTTTTTCAAAAGCCTCGTTTGACCAAGCATCGTTGCGGTTGATGTCTTGACTGTAAAAAAGCAGACGTTCGGTGTCCGTTGCGAGGGCGATTTCGCGCGTGTGTCGCATCAATTCCAAATAAATTTGCAAAGCTTTATCGTCACCGACGGTAGCGGCAAGACGGGTTTTGACCTTTCCTTTTTCCGGATTTTTTACAAAAATGATTA
>JAHDCG010000049.1:18136-29724 GCA_020629965.1 Saprospiraceae bacterium
GCGGCAAGACGGGTTTTGACCTTTCCTTTTTCCGGATTTTTTACAAAAATGATTAGCATGGATAATTTTTTTTGTTTAAAAGTTTTAGTTCCGATAGCTATCGGAATTAATCGTTTAGTTGCAATAGGCGTTTAAACGCCTAAACTTCCTAAACCCTTAAACAACCCCCTTAATCTTCACTGTACAACTCATCCTTATCCGTCACAATGACTTTTTCCCCCTGCTCTAATTTCTTGGAAACCTGCGTGTAAGGTCCCGTTACCACCATGTCACCGGCAGAAATACCGTCGATAATTCTGATAAAATCGTCGTCCTGAATATCTGTTTTAACCGGCACCGAACGCACCGTGTCATTTTCCACCACAAAGACAATTTCGACAATATCATCGTCGTCCGTCGCGGTATTACTGACTGTTTTTGCTTTCGCTTTTGCTTTTTTCTTACCCGCTAAAGCATCCTTTTCGCGGGTCGTCACCGCCTGTATCGGCACACTCACGGCATCGTTGACTTCTTTGGTAAAAATCTCTACCGAGGCCGACATGCCCGGACGGAAAGGGTAAGGTTTTTTCGGCGTAATCAAATCCGCGTAGCTGCCCGGGTCGATGTTTATCGTAACCACGAAGTTCGTGACTTGCTCGCTCGTCAAGGCGACCACGCCCGTTGCGTTATTGGCGGAGTTGGCGATTTGCACGACTTTACCTTTAAATTTTCTGTCCAAATAAGCGTCGATTTCAATTTCGGTTATGTCGCCGATAGTGACGCGCGGAATGTCATTTTCGCTGACCTCGACCTGCACTTCCATCGCGTTCAAATCCGCAATGCGCAGTATTTCCGTGCCGCTCATCATACCGTTACCGACCACGCGTTCGCCTTTTTCTACGTTCAGCAAAGAAACCACCCCCGGCATCGGCGCGTAAATCGTGGTTTGGCGCAAAGAAGTGTTCAGCTCTTTCAAACTCGCTTCCGAGCTTTTTACCGTAAATTCCGCTGCCTTTGCCGCTTGCCGTGCTGCTTTGATGCCCGCTTCCGCGCTGCGCAAATTAGCTTCCAAAGCACGTAAGTTTGTTTCCGCCGTTTCAAAATCCTGTGCCGAAATTACGCCTTCCGCTTTCAGCGTTTTGTTGCGCTCGAATACCTCCCGCGCTTGTAAAAGCTGCGCCTCTATTTGCTCTTTTTGCGCAATCGAGTTTTCGATTTGCGCCCGCGAATTTGCCAAATTTGCCTTCGAGCTGTTGACCGACGCCCGCCCGCGCTCTACCTGTGACTCAACCGCATCCGCATCGACCCGCGCCAGTATTTGCCCGTTGGCAATGCTGTCGCCTTCTTCCACAAATAACTCGACAATCTCGCCCGATACATCGGAACTGATTTTAACCTCCGTCACCGGAAAGACCTTACCGCTTGCCGTTACCGTCTCCCGAATCGTACGCAGTTCGGCAGCCTCGGCGGTAACTTTGGTACCGTCTTCACGGTTTTGATTTTTGATAACGGCAAAAGCGGTCAGCGCGACAATCGTACCGACGAGTGCCCAAATCCACCAATTATTTTTCTTTTTCTTCTTTACTGTTGCCATGATTTTGCTTTGAAAAGGTTGAGAGGTCGAGGTGTTTAATTTGTTGAAATGTTGAGTTGTTGAATCGTTGAGAACCTCGCACAATAGCACGGCTTTCGATTTTCACGCGCTCAACGATTCAACAGTTCAACGACTCAACAAAAAAATTCGTTACAGCGTCAATTTTTTACCCAAATAAAAATCCACGACTTTTAAATTGAATACGTACTGATATTTTGCGCGCGTCAAATCAATGAGAGAGCGGTCGGCATTGTTCTTTGCCGTCGAAAATTCAAAAGTATTTATCGCGCCGAGATTAAAACGCTTTTCGGCATTATTGAAAGCTGCGTCCGCCGCCTCGTAGGCACGTTCCGCCGCTTCGTAGGATTTTTTTGCGGCTTTGGCATTGGCGATGGCGGTTTGAATATCGGCTTTCAGACGCTGTTTGATTTGCTGATTTTGCACACGCTGATTTTTAATACCCAACTCCGCTCGTTCGATGTTAATGCTGTTGCGGAAGTTGTTGAAAATCGGTACACCGAGGCTGATACCGATATTTTGCCCGAAATTTTGGTCGAGCTGGTCGAAGTAAGCCTGCTTCGGAATTTCAAAATCTTGGTCGATGGTAATATCTTGAATGAGCGCATCGGTTCCGTTGATGCGCACCGGCTTAGGATTTCCTACCACCATAGTCGGCTCGCCGATGAGTATCGGATTATTGAAATCCAGTGCCGCACTCGACCAGTTACTACTGAACCCGCCGAAAATCGACAAAGAAGGCAGCAGTCCCGCACGCGCCAAGTCGATACCGATTTCCGAGCTTTTCATGCGTAAATCGCCCGCTTCTATCTGCGGCTGCGTCGTCAGCGCACGCGTGTAAACATTCTCCAAATTCAACATTTCGGGCGCGGCATCTTCGGGAATGAGGTCGCTCGGCGGTTGCTGCACGCGAATGTCTTTGTTCGGGTCGAGTTCCAAAAGTTGTTTGAGCGTGAGGTAAGAAGTTTCGACGGAGTTCTGTGCCTGTACCAAAGTTTGCTCATTTAAGGCAATTTGAGACAAAATGTCTAAGCGGTCGTTTTCGGGCAGCACCCCGGCGCGAATGAGTTTGTCCGTTTGGTCGAGTTGCTCCTGCGCCTGTGCCAACAGCGTGACGGCATTTTCCGCCTGCTCTTCGGCGAGCAAGATTTGCAGATAAGCCGAAGCGACATTCAGCGCGAGGTCGTTGCCGGTCGCTTCCGCGTCTTTCTTTGCCGCTTTCAAATCGACATTGCTTTGCTCGATATTGTTTTTAATACGAAAACCGTTGAACAGCGTCGCGTTGGCATCCAAACCCCAACTGTTGAAAGAAACCGATTGGTTGACGAAATCGTTGGTCGTCGGGTCGATGGTACGACCGTTTTGAATACCGAAACTTCCGCGTCCGTTGACGGAAGGGTAGCGTTCGGCTTTGGCACCTTTGAGCGAAAGTTGCGCGTCTTCCACGGCGTATTCGGCTTGCTTTACGGTCAGGCTGTTTTGCTGTGCGTACTGCACGGCGCGTTCGAGCGTCCACGTTTCTTGGGCAGAAACGGCAGCGGTTGCACCGAGGAAAAACAGGAAAAACAGGGTCTTTTTTGTTTGCGTAAAAATCATAATGTGACGTAATTTTTAGATGACGAGACAATAGTAAAACGAATCCGAAAGAATGACTAAGTATTTATATGAAAAGTTGCTTTTTAAAGATAAACGGCGGGAGAATGCGGGGAAGGAGAGGTTCGGCAGCGTTTTTTTGCTTTAAAAATACGACGCAGAGAAAGATGCGAAAAAGGAGTTTTTCGGCGGGTAAATAATGAGCCAATGCGTTCGATTTCAGACTTCAATCACGCAATCGTCCGTCAAAACAAAAACGGTATCGCGCTGTGAGACGCGCACGGGAAACATCCCCGTAAAATCACCGAAAGCGGGTAAAATACCGCCTTTTTCACCAAAATAAAAACAGGGCAGACGCATCCGTTCTTTGCCCGCGCCGCGCAGAAAAACGCAGGGGTGAATGTGGCCGCAGAGATTGTACAAATCGACGGGTGTTTTTTCTTCTTCGGGTTCGTGTGTGAAGTAAAAGGGAGCTTCGCTCAGTTTTTTGTGGACGGTCAGCCCCGCCTGCATATATTTTTCGGCGGAAAGAATATCGTGATTTCCCAAAACCAAAACAAAGTCGATGTGCGAAAATTGCCGCGTAAAATCTGTCCACTCTTCCCATTTTGCGTTGTAAACGCTGTGAAACAAATCGCCCAAAATCAATACGCGCTCGGGCGAAAAATCCAACAGCAGGGTTATCAATTTATCCCAATTCACATCACCCGCATGACGCGGCACGGGAATGCCCTCTTTGCGAAAATGTGCGGCTTTTCCTAAATGTAAATCGGCAATCAGCAAAGTTTTTTTCTCCTGCCAATACATCCCGCCGCAGGGGTGCAGTCGGAAATTTTGGTTGAGGAAAGAGAAGGGAGTGAGTTGCATTCTTTTGAGACGTTGGATTTTAGACTTTAGACGTTAGATTGCTTGGCGTCTCTGCTTTTTACTACCGTTTTTTTTCTTTCAGTTCTTTTGCTGTCTCCACAAGAAAGTCATGGCGGCGAGGCAAATAATTAAACCGCCGAACTCGCGTACCAGCTCGATGTGCGGCTCTTCGGTCTTCATTTCGCCGGCGATATTCGGTGCGCCCATTTGCAGCCAAGCGAGGAAATCGGGGATGAAAGTCAAACCCCAAATACCGAAAATGACGAGCGAGGGCAACAGCATTTTTTTGGTCAGAATGCCGCGAATTTGTAATATGAAAAGCAGCGCGACATAAATGTAAGCCGCAATCCACGTCCACGGGTCGGGGTCGTTGTATTGCACGACGGCAAAAATGACAAAGAGCAGGGCGCAGATGATATTGACGGTTTTCATACTTCGGTATTCTGTTTTGCGACGCGTTTTTTGGCGCGTTCGTTCAGCAGGTTTCTAATCCAATTCGGGATAATGATTGCGCCCAACAACAGGTAAGAATAGTAAGTCAGGATGCGCCAAATCGTCGAAATCATGGTCGAGTAGGTCGCGCTTTCCATGTAATCGGTGAGGAAACCGTTGAATAAAATTTCGACAAAACCCGCCCCGCCCGGCGTCGGACTGAAGGCAATAATGACAAACATCGTTTCGAGTCGGGCGTAGAGTTTGAACTGTGTCCAGAACTCGACGGGTACGGCGGTGAAAGCAATTATCAGAGCATTTAACAACAGAAAACGGCAAGACCAAGCGGTCACCGTAGCGGCAAAAGCTTTGAAATGAAAACGCTTATTGCGGCTTTTCAAATCGGCGGAAGCCAAAATAATTCCGTCGCCGATCTCTTCTGCCTGCGGACGATATTTTTTCAAAAAGCCGAAACTCGTCACCCATTTCAGCAAGTATTTGATTTGACGCGGTGACCGAAAAAGTCCCCAATAAAATAGTGTGCCGTAGGTTGCCATCAGCAAATAAGCGAAAATGAAATAGTAACCCCAACCGTCCAAAAAATTCACGCCTTCGGAGGCGGGACGTATCATTTCCGTGCCGAAAAGCAGGAACAAAAGCGGCAGACTGCCTACAAAAAAAAGGGTATCCAAAACTATCGTGTAAAGCACAATCGTCGCCGTTTTGGCGGTACTCAACTTCTCCTGCGCCAACACAAAAAACGCTACCGCAGAGCCGCCCACACTCGTCGGCGAAACCGCTGCACTAAACTCCCAGATAAATATCAGTTCGATACACTTTTTCCAACTGAAAGCCCCGTCGGACAACACTTTCAGCCGAAAGGCATACGCCAAATGCCGCAGTACCAAAATCGCCACCGCCGTTAAAACCCAAAATAAAGTCGTCGCCGAAGCGTCCGCCATAATCTCCCAAAACTCCTCGATATTGAATTGCTTGAGCACCAGATAAATGACCACGCCGATACCAATCAAAACGGGCAAAATTATCCGCTCGATGCGTATGGATTTCAGCGCGTCCTGCTGTTCCTCGTTGAATTCGTTTTCGATAATAGGGCTGTTCAATGTTTTGTTTTTTACGGTGGACGGTTGTTTGTACGGTGGACGGTTTTAAGGTTGACGGTGGACGGGGTGTGACAATCACTTTACTTTGTAAGAGATTTATGACGGTTTATGTTCGTTACTGTTACGGCTTTTGCGAGCAAATTGTACTTAGAAAATTTTACGAAAGAAAATCACTTTTTCGTTTTAAGACAATATTGAGCAAAAATCGAAAGCCGTCCGTCAACCGTCAACCAACAACCGTTCCTCAAAGCTCCGCTTTGAGAAACCTACCCGTATGACTTTCCTTCTTCTTCGCCACCTTTTCCGGTGTCCCCGCCACCACTAAATTACCGCCGCGCTGACCGCCTTCCGGTCCCATGTCGATGATGTAATCCGCGACTTTTATCACGTCCATACTATGCTCGATGACGATGACCGTGTTGCCTTTTTCGACGAGTTTTTGCAGGACATTCAGCAGGTGCGAAATGTCCTGAAAGTGTAGACCCGTCGTCGGTTCGTCGAGGATATAGACCGTTTTTCCGGTGTCGCGTTTTGAGAGTTCTTCGGAGAGTTTGACGCGCTGCGCCTCGCCGCCGGAGAGAGTCGTCGCCTGCTGCCCGAGGGTGATGTAGCCTAAGCCGACATCTTTCAAGGTTTTGAGTTTGCGGTAAATTTTCGGTACCGGCTCAAAGAATTTTGTGGCCTCCTCGACGGTCATATTGAGCACGTCGTTGATGGATTTTCCTTTGTACAAAATCTCCAAAGTCTCGCGGTTGTAGCGGCGACCGAGGCAGGTTTCGCACTCGACCTGCACATCGGGCAGAAAGTTCATTTCGATGGTGCGCAGACCGCTGCCGCGACAGGTTTCGCAGCGTCCGCCTTTGACGTTAAATGAAAAGCGACCGATTTTATAACCGCGTATTTTTGCTTCCGGCACTAAGGCAAACATCTTCCGAATTTCGGTAAAAACACCCGTATAAGTCGCCGGATTGGAGCGCGGGGTGCGTCCGATGGCAGATTGGTCGATGTCGATAACTTTATCGACGTGTTCCAAGCCTTTGAGTGACTTGTAGGGCATCGGCTTTTTCAGACTTTTGTAGAAATGCTGCCGCAAAATCGGGTACAGCGTTTCGTTAATCAGCGTCGATTTTCCGCTGCCCGATACGCCCGTCACGCAGGTAAAAGTACCGAGCGGAATTTTGATATTTACTTTTTTCAAATTGTTACCCGTCGCGCCTTTCAGTTCCAAAAAGTTGCCGTTGCCTTTTCTGCGCTTTGCGGGAATTTCGATGCGGCGTTCGTTATTTAAAAACTCGGCGGTTATCGTGTTATTTTTCACAAATTCGGCAGGAGTGCCTTCGCCGACGATGTGACCGCCTAACTTACCCGCGCCCGGCCCGAGGTCGATGAGGTAGTCGGAAGCCAACATAATGTCTTTGTCGTGCTCGACGACGATAACCGAGTTACCGATTTCCGTCAGTTCACGCAGGGCTTCGATGAGCCGCTGATTGTCCCTTTGGTGCAAACCGATGGACGGCTCGTCCAAAATGTAAGTAATCCCCGTGAGCTGCGAACCGATTTGCGTCGCCAAACGAATCCGCTGTGCCTCCCCGCCCGAAAGCGTGCGCGCCGAGCGGTTACAGGACAAATATTCCAAGCCGACGTGCAGCAAAAAATCCAAACGAAATCTGATTTCTTTGAGAATATCTTTGGCAATCAACAGTTGTCTTTCCGTCAGATTTTCGTCGGCGGATTTCATCCATTCCGCGAGTTCGCCCAAGTCCATGGTCGATAACTCGCCGATGTGTTTTTCGTTGATTTTGAAGTGCAGACTTTCCTTGCGCAAGCGATAACCCTCGCAATCCGGGCAGACGTCGTTGGTCATAAACTCTTCCGCCCAAATCCGAATTTTCTCCGAAGTCGTGTCGCTAAACCACTTTTCAATCATGTTCATCACCCCGTTTTCGGCGAGATTATACACAAAATCGTGGGCGACTTTCGGCACTTTGACCCCCTTTTTATCGCCGCCGCCGTAGAGAATAATTTGCAAAGCCTCCTCCGGAATATCTTTGACCGGCGTTTTGAAAGTAAATTTATATTTTTTCGCAATCGCTTTTAATTGCTTAAAAGTATAGTTGTCGCGCGGCTCACCGAAAGGTTTAATTCCTTCCTTTTCAATACTCAAACTGTCGTCGGGAATGACCTTATCCAAGTCCGCTGTATTTACGTGACCGAGACCCTTGCAGGAAGGGCAATAGCCGTAGGGCGAGTTGAAAGAAAAAGCATTCGGTGACGGCTCTTCATAAGAAATACCGCTTTCCGGGTCCATCAAATGCTTACTAAAAGCTGTGACGGTTTTCTCTTCGTGTTTTTGGATAAACAGCAGACCGTTGCCCGCTTTCAGCGAAGTTTGTACCGAAGTGCTGATGCGGTCGCGGCGTTCTTCGGTGACTTTTATTCTGTCCACCACGATTTCGATGTCGTGGACTTTGTAGCGATCCACCTGCATTTTCGGCGTCAAATCGACAATTGCGCCGTCCACTCTGACTTTTGTGTAGCCCTGCTTGCGCACCTGCTCGAACAGCTCGCGGTAATGCCCCTTGCGACCGCGAATAATCGGCGCGAGCACGATAATTTTTTCGTCGGCAAAGGTTTCCATGATTTGATCGACCATTTGCTCTTCCGTGTAGCGTACCATGCGTTTGCCCGTTACGTAGGAGTAGGCGTCGGCGGTACGCGCAAACAGCAAACGCATAAAATCGTACACCTCGGTGATGGTGCCGACCGTCGAGCGCGGATTGCGCCCCGTGGTTTTTTGCTCGATGGAAATAACGGGACTCAGACCCGAAATTTTCTCCACGTCGGGGCGTTCCATACTGCCCATGAACTGGCGCGCGTAGGCAGAAAAAGTCTCCATGTAGCGGCGCTGCCCTTCGGCGTATATCGTATCGAAAGCGAGGGAAGATTTGCCGCTGCCGCTGATGCCCGTGACGACCACGAGTTTGTTGCGCGGGATGGTCACGTCCACATCTTTGAGGTTGTGGACGCGCGCGCCGATGACTTCAATGTTGCCGTCTTCGTAAGCGGTTTGCGGTTCTTCGATTGCTGCTTCGGTTTTCATAGAATGCTTAAAAATTTTTGAATTACGGAAAAAAGGGAACAGTATGATTGCTCCCTCGGTTTACGAAAATTCATGTATGCTCTGTGAAAACCCCGGCGCGGCGCGGAAGTTTTCTTTTTCGGGTGATATTAAGGCTGATTGAGTTTTTTATTCCCCGCGTGTCGTTCTTTGTCCCGTCCGGTTTTCTTCGCCAAATTCTTTTTCAACGCTTCCGTCAAGTCGATGCCCGTCTGATTGGCAAGGCAAATCAGTACAAACATCACATCTGCCACCTCGTCGGCGAGGTCGTCTTTGGCGGTGAGTTCGTCTGCTTTTTTTTTGAAAGATTGCTCGCCGTAAATGCGCGCCATGAGACGGGCGACTTCGCCGACTTCTTCGGTCAAAATCGCCGTATTTGTCAGCTCATTGTAGTAGCGAATGCCGATGTCTTTTATCCAATTATCGACGGCGGTTTGGGCTTGAGCTATGGTCATTGGCTTTTGTTTTTTTTGAACCTGATTTTTATGATGATTATGACCCCGTACAGTTGTCGGGGTGATTTGGATTTTACTTCGTAAAATCTTTGGATAGTAACAATTTTCCGAAATTCATAAAAAGACTTGCTAATCGACTTGCACTCTTGCAAAATTTCTGCTTCAACAATCTTTACAAAAGCGTAAAGTTACCGGGATAAGAAAGACCGGCGAAGGCGGGAAAAACAGACTTTCGTCAAATAAAAAATGTGTCGCTTCGGGAAGGAAACGACACATTTTTTAAAATCTTAAAGCAGTAGGTACGGGGCACTTGCAGCTCTGAAAAGCAACTGAATTTCGGTGTACCTGTTACCGGTCAAAAACTAAAAGTGCCTCGTACCTCAACCGGCTTTTCCGTAAAAATTACAACGAATTTTTAAACTTCGTGTATTCCGATTGATAAGTCTGCGTACCGCGACAGCCTTTGGCTTGGGCGGTTTTGGTGATGTTGGCTACGCGATTGCCCGGGTCGGGGTGCGTACTCAAAAATTCGGGTTGTCTTGCGCCGCCTTGTGACTGTATTTTTTTGAAAAAGTCCGCTGCGCCGTCCGCCTCGTAGGTCGTCGGGCAGAGGTAGTTGACGGAGTAGGTATCCGCTTCTTTTTCGTGGGTACGCGAAAATCTCAGGTTGATAATACCCAGAGCGATCTGTGATAACATGCCGGGTTCTGCCTGTCCGGTAGCGACGGAGACGACCGTTTGCAGTCCGTAGATTTTAGTCATTTGGCGCGTAGAATGACGCTGTGCGGCGTGGGCAATTTCGTGACCCATGACACCGGCGAGGGCTTCTTCGCTGTCCAAAAATTTAATCAAACCGGTGTACACGTAAATGTAGCCGCCGGGTGTGCAAAAGGCATTCAAGGTGTTATCGTCGTCGATAATTTTTACGTCCCAGGCAAATTCGTTGCGGTAAGGCACCTGACCGGTATTGAGAATGCGGTCGGTTATTTTTTGAATGTAAGCATAGGCTTCGCGGTTGCTTGCGACCGGCAAAACGGGATACTCGTTGGGCTTGCTCGCAATTTCTTGCTGCACCTGCTTACCGAGTTCGATGTCTTGCTGAACGGTAAAAAGGTTGAAACCGCCGCCGGGCTTTTGAATGCCGCTGCACGAAAGCACGGTGAAAGCACAGAAGGAAAAGAAAAGGACTGAAATTTTATTCATTGTGTCGATTTTGTTAACAGGGAATTTTGATTGTGAATGTTACACATTGTCTATAACGGGAAAGTTACTTTTCATGTTTAACGCAGCGAAAACTATCCCGGTTTTATCTTTGACTTTCGGAGGTATGAAAGGTCACTCGATTACTTCGCCGGGCTGCAATATTTATTGCCTTTTATCCGAAATCGCCACGGCGTTTCTATCCATTCTTCGGCGTAGTCGATGCCGACGCGGGGGCTTGCAATGATGTCTTCTGCATTGATTTTTACCCCTCGGTCTTCCAACCAAATCGGACCGGCGGGCGCGGTCAAATCCAAACCCGTCATATTTTTATGAATACCGAGGGCTTGACTTAAAGTACCGGGACCGGCGGAAATACGTTTTTCTAATTTCTGCATATTGCGGCGCAGCAGCATGTCGGTGATACCTTCGGCGGGTTCTAATCCGCGAATGAGGACGGCGTGGGCTTGGTCTTTTTTGCCGGTCACGACGTTAAAAAGATGGTGAATACCGTAGCAGAGATAAACGTAAGCGGTGCCGCCGTCCCAAAACATGACTTCGGTGCGGGCGGTGCGGCGGTCGCCGTAGGCGTGCGAGGCTTTGTCGGCGGGGGCTTGGTAGGCTTCGGTCTCGACGATTTTGCCGGTGGTGAGGATGCCGTCGATGCGGGTGCAGAGGTATTTGCCGAGGATTTGACGGGCGATTTCGGGGGTGTTTGGATTGCGGTAGAAGGCGCGGGTGAGTTTGGGCATTGACTATGATTTTTTTTGAACCTGATTTTTATGATGATTATGATTGGTTATGACTTTGATTTTGCTTTGCAAAATTTTGTGACTGTGACTTTTCATTAGCGCAGCGAAATCCCGTACCTTGGTCGGGACGTTGCGGGTGATTTTGATTTTTTTTGAACCTGATTTTTATGATGGTTATGATGACTTATGCGACTTTGATTTTTTATTGAGCGCAGTAAAATCCCGCACCTTGGTTGGGATGCTGATTAAGTATGATTTTTTATGATTTACGCTGATTTTTTTCCCGAAAAATTACGCTGTCACGATAACTTTTCACAACCGGAAGCAAAGCCCTTCCCGCCCTCTCACCTCTCTCCTTTTCGTTCTCCCCTCAAAATATTCGGAAAAAAGCTTGCGCACCCGACAAAAAGCAACTAACTTTGTGCCGCAAAGTACTTTTAAAACTGTTCAGCCATGACG
>JAHDCG010000049.1:29824-38995 GCA_020629965.1 Saprospiraceae bacterium
AAAAAGCAACTAACTTTGTGCCGCAAAGTACTTTTAAAACTGTTCAGCCATGACGGATAACCGCGAGCATCTCGCAAATTTACAACAAATACGCAGCCTGATGGAACGCTCTTCGCGCTTCATTTCCCTCAGCGGATTGAGCGGGGTCGCGGCGGGATTGATTGCGCTGATGGGGGCGGCGGCGGCTTATGTTTACTTGGAGGCTTCTCCGTTTTCGGGTTTCTTTTTTCGCGCCGTCGAGCCGGGTTATGAGAAATGGGGTTTGGATTTTTATGAATTCTTTGCTTTGGATGCGGGTTTAGTGCTGCTTTTTGCGATTATTGCGGGCATCTTTTTTACGACCCGCAAAGCCATCAAAAAAGGGCAGAAGGTTTGGGACAAATTGACGTTTCGGCTGCTGCTCAATTTGGCTATTCCGCTGGCAACGGGCGCGATTTTTTGTCTGGCTCTGCTGCTGTACGGGCTGCCGGGTTTGATTGCACCGACGACTTTGATTTTTTACGGTTTGGCATTGATTAACGGCAGTAAATATACACTCAACGACATTCGCTACCTCGGCGGTACGGAGATTCTATTGGGGCTGTTCGGCTTGTTTAATATCGGTTACGGCTTGGAGATTTGGGCGGTCGGCTTCGGACTGATGCACATTTTGTACGGGACGGTGATGTGGTGGAAATATGAGAGGGACTGAGATGTTGGACGTTAGATTTTAGACGTTAGACTGCCCGTTTTACTTGTTCATCTTTGACCTTGCTTTTGAAAATAAATTGAAAATTAAACCGTGAAGCGCATCCTCAATAATTTTAATAAGACCTTCGAAAATCGGGTGCGCCTCAGTGTCATGTCGATTTTGGTGGTCAACGATTGGGTGGAGTTTAATCGCTTCAAAGAGATTTTATCACCGATTTCGGACGGTAATTTGGCGAGTCATCTGAAAAATTTGGAGGACAAAAAATACATTCAAGTGCGCAAGGAATTTGTCGGGCGGAAGCCGCAGACTACCTATGCGGTGACGGAGGAAGGGAAGAAGGCATTCGAAGAGCATTTGAATGCGCTGGAGAGAATTTTAAAGGGGGGGATTTGATTGGGCAAACGGGGCGCAGTAGTCAGACACTCATTTTTCGCCGACCGGTCCGATAAGTCTTAACGGAGTAATTTTTTGCTTGGGTCAAGTGTCAGACTTCTTTTAAATGCGCGAATTGATTTTCGCTTTTTTTACATCTTTTCACTTTGCAACACAAAGTACTTTTAAAAATAAAACATCATGCAAATTTTCAAAAACACTAACAAACTCAACGCTCGCAGCCGTATGTTTTTACTGCTGTCGCTGTTGACTCTTTTTGATTTTACGCTGTTGGGCTGTCGGCTTTATCTCATTGATTTTGATTTTTCACAAATTCAATCTGTCCGCGATTTAGTATTTATGCGCGGCATTCCGACCTTCTTTTTTCTGATTTGGAATCTCTTTTTAGCTTGGATTCCCTATTGGATTTCTCTCACGCTGAGCGGTATCAAAGACGGTCGTTTTCGGCGTTTGCGCACCGGATTGACGCTGATTTTATGGTTGCTTTTCTTTCCGAATGCACCTTATATCCTCACCGATTTACTGCATTTCCGCGCCGTCAGCGGACTGCCGTTGTGGTACGATTTGATGCTTTTGGTCTCGTTTGCCTTCACGGGATTGATGCTCGGATGGCTGTCGCTCGCCGAGGTGCAGGACTTTTTGAAGACGCGCTACTCCCGAAATTTTGCGCGTCTGTTGACTTTTTGCGCCCTCGTTTTGTGCAGCTACGGCATTTATTTGGGGCGTTACCAAAGGTGGAACAGTTGGGATATTGTGACCAACCCCGTTGCCCTTTTCCAAGATATGTTTAGTGTTTTAGCGCAGCCGAGTGTACATGCGGGAACTTTAGGCATTGCCGTGGTACTCGGCGGCTTTTTGACTTTGGGCTACATGATTTTGAACGAAATGCGCTATCGGTAAGGCCGGAAAATTCATCCCGAAAATCCAAAAACATAAAATTTTCAATTCCCGATTTTTCGGGTCTAAATTATCAGAAAATGAAAAAGAATCTCGTATTGAACCTTTCGATATGGATAGGAGCTATCGCGTTTTATTTCCTCTTTCGGAGGGAAGCGCCGGGACTGAACACTTTGCTTTTCACGCTGCCGGCTTTGACTGCGCTGTTTGCTCTTCATCCGGAGAGTCGGCGCCGCCGCAGCGTGCTTTTATTAGCGGCGGGCACGGTTTTTTGTGCGCTGACGGTGGTCTTTGCCAATACCTTTTACGCCAAATTTATGTTTTGGCTTTCCTTCTTCACGCTCGCGGGCATGGTGCAGCAGCGCGAGCTGCGTTTCCTCTTTTTCGGTCTGCTGTTAGCTATGGGAAATTTCTTCAAAGTGCCCTTTCGCCTCCTCAAAAATATCGGCGGTGAGCAGGGTTTGTCTTTGCCGCTGCGCCCGGTTTTGCGCTACGGAAAATTGGTCGCGCTGCCCTGTGCGGTCGTCTTCGTTTTCCTGCAAATTTATCTGTCCGCCAATCTCAAATTTGCGGAAATCACCTTTGCTCTGTTCGATAAATTCGCCGGCATTTTCACCTTGGAATATTCGCTCGCCGGTTTTTTTTTCTTTCTGCTGTCCCTCTGCTTAACGGGTATTTTGTTACTGAAAAATGATGCACCGCGCTTTGCCCGCATCGAAGAAAATCACCCGAATTATTTGGCAAGAAAACGCAAAAAACTTGCAAAACTATTCGGCTTACCAAAAATACTCGCCCTCAAAAACGAGTATCAGACAGCCCTGATTTTGTTGTCCATGCTCAACGGTTTACTGCTGGTTGTCAACCTGTTAGACTTGCGCTACGTGTGGTGGGGCGCGGCACCGATGACACCGCAGGAGCTGAGTCTGTATGTACACGAAGGCACTTATCTGCTCATCTTTTCGGTACTGTGTGCGGCGGCGGTTTTGCTGTGGTACTTTCGCGGAAACATTAATTTTTTGCCCGAAAACTCCCCGCTGAAAATTGCGGCTTACGGTTGGCTGATGCAGAATGCGATTTTGGCTCTGTCGGTCGGGGCGCGCAATTGGCGGTACGTTTCCGAGTACGGTTTGGCGCACAAACGGCTCGGCGTTTTTATCTTTTTGCTGTTGCTGCTCGTCGGTTTGTTTTTGCTGTTTTTGAAAATCCGCGACACCAAATCCGGCTTCTTTCTGCTGCGCAAAAATGCGTGGGCGGCGTGGGCGATTTTGGTGATATTTTCGGTGGTAAATTGGGATGTGGTTATCACCAAATTTAATCTTTCCGGCTATCCGAATGCCGCAGAAGTCGATTATTCTTATCTCGATTACGGGATGTCCGATAAAAATTTATTCGTGCTGCTGCAGGATAAAAACTATCGCACACACCGGGCGGGAAGTTTGGAAAACAAACAAAAGCGTTTTGAGAGAAGAACAAAAAAACTGTCGTGGAAATCTTGGAATTATCCGGATGCGCGTAATTGTCGGGCAATCAGACTGTCGGGTTATTGAGCGAAATTTTAATAAACAAATGTGAAAAAAAAAAAGAACGGCAGGCAAATTTTGGACATGGTTTGGTGTTTGTTATTTTGGAAAAAGACACAAAAAAGCCGCACACGCTTTAAAAAAGGTGTGCGGCAAAAAGGCTAATCACTTAATCCGAATCTTTGAAATTTTGCATAGGCAAAACTCCGTATATTTTTATTTCCGAAGGAAAAATTTCTTAGTTAAAACCGACTCATTATCGCTCAATACCAAATAATAAAAGCCGTCGGGAAAAGTCCTCATATCTGCCACACCGCTCAAACTATCTTCTCCGAAATTTAGGTTATCCCCCAAATCTGTGACAAATTTACCGTTTATGTCATAAACTTGCAAAGAAACGGTTAACTTTTTTTCAGAAATGTCTGAAATAAGATATTCAAAGTATAAAATACCCGAATTTGGGTTTGGAAATACCTCCGCTTTTTTGACTTCGGCAAAATCGCGGGTGCTTGTCAATTCGTTATTAAAACCGAAAGTCGGCGCACGAAAGGTGAAATCGCCCGTACCGTTGGGTATGCGGGCAAAAGATACGTTAGTTTCCTGCTCACCGAAAGTCAGGCTGTCCGTCACCGTGCCGTCGGGCGTAGTCAGTATCAGTTGCTCGCCGCCGGCACTCAGGCGAAAGTCGGCGTGAAAACCGTCTTCCTCCAAGTCCTTATCCGCCCACACGATGACGTAGCCGTCGGCTTCGATAAAACTGCCGGTCGGAAAAATAAACTTGTCGGTATTGTCGTAGTTGTCGCTGAGTCGATAGCCCGCCAAGTCGAGAACTTCATCCGCCGGATTATAAATTTCAATCCAGTCCGGGTAGCCGCCCGCCGGGTCGCTGATGCCGCTGAGGCTGTCGTTGCTCGCCATAAATTCGTTGATGACGGGAAAATCCTGCGCTTGCAGGGCGAAGAAAAAACAGGAGCAAAAAAGGGTGTAAATTAATTTCATATTGTATTCTTTTTAATTGTCGGCAAAAGTAAAGTATTTGTAAAGTCAAGAACGTAAAACCCGCACGCTTTGACGTTTCGCCGGCATATTTTTTTTCGTTTCCGATTTCAAATTAAATCTTTTCATAACACAACGACCGCCGAAAACCGGTAACTTCGCCTTCTTTTTCATTTTTTAAATTTCATTGTGGCAAAAGCAACCTTCAAACCCTACCGCCTGCTCGGCATCGACCCGGGCACCAATGTCCTGGGCTACGCCGTTTTGGAAATTCAATCCAAAAAAACGGTAAAAGTCTTGGAAATGGGTGTGGTCAAAATGTCTCACCTCGGCGATGCCTACGCCAAACTCGGAAAAATCTACGAACGCCTCGTCACCATTATCGAAGTTTATCAACCCGGGCAAATGGCCATCGAAGCCCCTTTTTTCGGTAAAAACGTCCAGTCTATGCTCAAACTCGGTCGCGCACAGGGCGTCTCGATTGCGGCGGGCATCAGTCAGGGGCTGGAGGTGACGGAATATTCACCGAAAAAGATCAAACAGTCGGTCACCGGCAACGGAAACGCGGCAAAAGAACAAGTTGCCGCCATGTTGGAAATGACGCTCAAAGTCGATTTATCTTCACATTATCTCGATGCCACCGATGCTTTGGCAACCGCTATGTGCCATTTTTATCAAACGGGGAGCGCGGTCGGCGGCAAGAAAAAATACAGCGATTGGGGCAGTTTTTTAAAGGATAATCCGGCGCGGAAAAAGTAAAGCGCGGTCGTCTTGTATCGCACGCAAAAGCTCGGTCGGCGGTCGAGTTATTCCGGTTTTATCCGAAAATCCATGCAAAAAAAATAAAATATCAGGCAGCTATTTCCGCTTTCACATCCTCTGTAAAGCAGAAATGAGTCATGCCCTTCCGCAAAGAAAGGCACAACTCACTACTTCAATTTCCAATCCATAATCTCCCGGATTGAAAGCGGGTGGCGGGCAGATAATCTTTCGCGAGATAAACCCGCCACCTTTTTTTTGCTCGTTTTTGCCGCGAAATTCTCCTCTCCGCAAATTTTTCATCAATATAACTGCATTTCTCTTTATCTTCCCGCTGATTTCAAAATTTTAACGATTTTTGTGCGCTTTTGCTTACTTTTTGACGCAAAACAACTACCAAATTATAAAATTGAGGGAATGAGTAAGAAATGAACCGGCACGACAACCTCGACAGATTATGTTCTCCGGTTTTTAAAAAGCCTCCGCAAAACTTACTACAAGTGAAAGAGCCGGGGTTATGAAACCAATTCGATGTCAGGAGAAATTTCTCAACCGATCACCAACCACCAACTATCAACTATCAACTATCAACCAACATTGGCCTGACCATGAAAAAAATAGATATTGAAAAAAGCAAGAACGACGACGCCATGAAGCTCTTGCTCTCACAAGTGAACCGCACGCTGCAAAAAATACACCTCGGCGGCGGTCAAAAGAAAATCGACAAACAACACAGCCGCGGCAAAATGACCGCCCGCGAGCGCATCGACTACCTGCTCGACGATGATTCGGATTTTTTTGAAATCGGTGCCTTCGCCGGTCACGAAATGTACGAAGAGTACGGCGGCTGCCCCGGCGGCGGGGTCGTGATGGGTATCGGTCACGTGACGGGTCGGCAGTGCATGATTATTGCCAATGATGCCACCGTAAAAGCGGGCGCCTGGTTTCCGATAACGGCAAAAAAGAATATGCGCGCGCAGGAAATCGCCATGGAAAATCGCCTGCCGGTGATATATCTCGTGGACTCCGCCGGTGTTTTTCTGCCGATGCAGGATGAGATTTTTCCCGATAAAGAACATTTCGGGCGCATGTTTCGCAATAATGCGAAGATGTCGAGTATGGGTATTTTGCAAATCAGTGCAATCATGGGCAGTTGTGTCGCCGGCGGTGCTTACCTGCCGATTATGAGCGACGAGGCTTTGATTGTCGATAAAACGGGCAGCATTTTTCTCGCCGGACCTTACCTCGTCAAAGCCGCCATCGGCGAAGAAGTCGATAAGGAAACCCTCGGCGGTGCCGAAACGCAAAGCGAAATCAGCGGCGTGACGGACTACAAAATGCCCGACGAAAAAACCTGCCTCGATACCATCCGCGATTTAATGGACAAGGTCGGTCACTTTGAAAAGGCGGGTTTCGACCGCATCAAAGCACAGCCGCCGCTCGGTGAAAAAGACAGCATTTTAGAAATTTTTCCCGCCGAGCGCACCAAGCCATACAAGACCGTCGAAGTCCTGGAGTGCATTGTAGATGAAGGAAAACTGACGCAGTACAAAGAAGGCTACGGCAAAACGATGATTTGCGCCTACGCCCGCATCGACGGTTGGGCGGTCGGCATCGTGGCGAATAACCGCGAGATTATCAAAACTAAAACCGGCGAAATGCAATTCGGCGGCGTAATTTATTCCGACTCGGCGGATAAAGCGGCGCGGTTTATCATGAATTGTAATCAGAAAAAAATCCCTTTGGTTTTCTTTCACGACGTGACAGGCTTTATGGTCGGTTCGCGCAGCGAGCACGGCGGCATCATCAAAGACGGGGCAAAGATGGTAAACGCGGTGAGTAATTCTACCGTCCCCAAATTCAGCATCGTGATGGGCAACAGCTACGGCGCGGGCAACTACGCTATGTGCGGCAAGGCCTACGACCCGCGTCTGATAGTGGCGTGGCCGACGGCAAAAATCGCGGTCATGGGCGGTTCACAGGCGGCGAGCACACTGCTGCAAATACAGGTTGCTTCTATGAAAAGAAAAGGTGAAGAAGTCGATGAGCAAAAGCAAAAAGAACTGTTCGAGAAAATTAAAAATCGCTACGACCGCCAAACCACGCCCGAATACGCCGCCGCCCGCCTGTGGGTAGATGCGATAATCGACCCGCGCGAAACGCGAAAAATTATCAGCACCGGCATTCAAGCGGCAAATAACGCGGAGGTGGAGAAGTTCAATGTGGGGGTTTTGCAGACGTAGGGAAGATACAAGCTAAACAAAAAATGCTGACCGTTAACGGTCAGCATTTTTTATTCAGCCCTTTTTTATTTCAAACTCATCTCGATCTCGCAAAAAATTGAGCTTACTGCGATACTTTTTCTGCGCAGCAAAATCCAACACCGTCGTCGTCACATTTTCCTGACCGGAGGCACGGTAAATTACCTTTCCGCCGTAGTCAACTACCTGTGTGTCGCCCGCATATTTGAAACCGTTGGCATCCTCACCGACGCGATTAACGCCGACGGTATAACATTGATTTTCAACGGCTCGCGCCGCCAACAGCGTATTCCAGTGCAGGCTGCGGGTCTCGGGCCAATTAGCAACGTACAGCAGCAAATCATAATCCTGCACATTGCGACTCCAGACCGGAAAACGCAAATCATAACAAATCAACGGCCGGATTTTCACGCCCCGATACTCGATGATTTTCACTTCCGTACCCGCCGCGTAGTTTTCGTGTTCGCCGGCGAGAGAAAAGAGGTGCTTTTTGTCGTAAGTCTCCTCTCTGCCGTCAGGATGCATAAAAAATAAACGATTAAAATATTTGCCGCCTTCTTCGATAATCAGACTACCGGTAATTGCCGTGTTTAGATCTTTCGCCACAGAACGCATCCATGCCGTGCTGTTACCGTCCCCATCTTCGGCCTGCGGAGCGGGTTTCATGGTAAAGCCCGTGGTAAACATTTCGGGCAAGATAATCAAATCGGTTTTGCCGGCAAGGGGTAAAAGAAGCGTAGTAAATTTACGCAGATTAGCTTTGGGATTCTCCCAGATAAGTTCGCTTTGGACGGTGGTAATGCGGAGGACGGACATGAAGGTGAGACGTTAGATTTTAGATATTAGATTTTAGACTGTTGCACCTCTGCGTAGCATCGACTTTAGTCGATAGGTTAAAAATTTTCGAGATAACTTATCGACTGAAGTCGATGTTACGGTGCGGGTAACTATCTCACCGCAAAATCAATTTCTACGCGCGTTTCGATAAACATCGGCGGCGGGCGGCGCAGGCGTTCGAGTTTGATTTGAATATTGACGGCGTCCTGCATCAAATATTGTTTGATGTCGATGTCGCTCGGTATCAAACCCAAGACGCTGCCGACATTGTCGGGTACGGGCTGACGGTAAAAGATTTCGGTGCCGCAGTTTTCGGACTCGTCCCCTTGATCGCAGATGCGGACGGACATTTGATCGATAAAATCGTAGTCGGCACTGCCGAAAATTACACTAAACCTGCCCTCACGCGGAATAATGCGCTCGACCTGCTCTTCGACGGTATTGTTACTGCCAAGCAAACCCGCATAATTGGTCGGCACATCGCTGATATTAAAATAATGCACTTGAAACGGACTCAAGGTCGGCGGAAATTCCGTGTCGATATTTTGCAAAGGAAAGACAAACAAGGTACGCGCTTTGTCTTTTTTACAAGCCGAAAAAAGAAAAATGACCGCAAGCAGGAGAAATAAATTTTTCATAAGTCGTGTTTGGCTTTTAAACGCAGGAACGGGCTTTTTGGTCTGTAAAGTTATTGCAAATACCTGTATAACGGAAAATTAAAATCACGGTCTTTCCGGAGATTTTCGGTTTGGTTTTTTATCCGTCCGTTTTCTGAAACGAGTAAACGGGCAATCACTTAAAAAGTGACTGCCCGTTT
>JAHDCG010000199.1 GCA_020629965.1 Saprospiraceae bacterium
AGCAACCAAAAATATGGATTTTTTATTCCCGAGTTTTTTATTCGCCTTAGCCGCGATTGCGATACCGATTATCATTCACCTTTTCCATTTTCGGAGGTTTAAAAAGGTGTATTTTACCAATGTCAAATTTTTGCGAGAGGTAAAAGAAGAGACGAGTGCGCGGTCGAAATTGCGGAATTTATTGGTACTGCTGATGCGGTGCCTCGCCGTGGCGTTTTTGGTTTTTGCCTTTGCGCAGCCGTTTATTCCGCAGGGCAGCGAGGTGCAAAAAGGAGAGAAAGAGGTGAGTGTTTTTGTTGATAACTCCTTCAGTATGAGTGCTTTGAGTGAAGATGTGCCGCTGCTGCAACTGGCGAAAAAGCGGGCGACGGAGATAGTCAGTGCTTACGCGCCGGACGACCGCTTTCAGATTTTGACCAATGATTTTGAAGGCAGACATCAACGCTTAGTGAGCAAAGAAGATGCACTGAATTTGATTGAAGAAATCCGCGTGTCCCCCTCCGTGCGCGAGTTGTCGAATGTGATGACCCGCCAACGCCAAGCCCTCGAAACGGGCACGGCGGACAATAAAGTGTCTTACCTGATTTCTGATTTTCAAACGAATATTACCGATTTTGCGACGTATAGTGACACCTCGGTTTTGGTGAATATGGTGCCGCTGCAATCCGTACAAGAGAAAAATATCAGTATCGACTCAGCGTACTTCGATGCGCCCGTGCAGATGCTGAATCAGACCAATCCGCTCATCGTTAAAATCACGAATCGCAGCGACGAAACGGCGGAAAACATTCGCCTGACGCTGCGCCACGAGGGTCAGGTCAAGCCCGTCGGTACGCTGTCGATTCCCGCCGGTTCGAGTACGACCGACACGGTGAATATTACGATTTTGCAAACGGGTTTTCACGAGGCGGAATTGGAAATTACCGACTATCCCGTGCAGTTTGACGACAAGTATTATTTCAGTTTTGACGTGGCGGAAGAAATCAACGTTTTGGTCATCGACGAGAGTACGCGCAACCGCTTTTTGGAGTCTGCCCTGCGCGGTATTCCGTATTTTAAAACGGTCAATCAGACGAGCAAAAACCTCGATTACGCACAGTTTCCCGAATATGAAATGATTGTTTTGAACGACGTTGCGGCAGTGTCTTCGGGCTTGTCTTTTGAGTTAAATAAATACGTGACCAACGGCGGGAATTTGCTCGTTTTCCCCGCCGCCAATGCCAACCCCGGTTCATTCAACAGTTTTTTGGGCACTTTTCCCGCTAATGAATTGCAAAGTTACGACGCAACGGTGCGCAATGTCGGCGAAATCAACCGCAACGATTTTGTCTTTTCGGATGTTTATGAGAACCGACGCGGCAACCTCAAACTGCCCGTCACCCAAGCCAACTGGCGACTTACCAACTACGGCAGTCGCCGCGAAGAAAAGCTGCTGACTTACCGCGACGGCTCGACCTATTTGGCAAAATACCGCGCCGGCAACGGACACCTGTACCTCTCCGCCGCGCCCCTCGATCCCGACGTCAACGACCTCGTGCGCAACGGCGAAATCTTCGTGCCGCTGCTCTACAAAGCCGCTGTTTCCTCCGCCAATCCCGCCGAAATCGCCTATACCATCGGGCAAGACGAAGTGCTGCAAACTGCCGCGCGCGCCACAAATGCCGAGACGGTTTATAAGTTAAAGGGAAAAGGCGAAGAGTTCATTCCGCAGCAACGCGCAGTCGGTTCGCAGGTCTATTTGACGGTGAATAATGAGATAAAAGAGGCGGGCTATTACAACCTGTTTTTGCAACCGGAAACGGTCTTGGATAAGTTTGCCTTCAACTACAACCGCAAGGAAAGTCAGCTCGACTTTCTCAACGAAGATGCTTTGCAGGCGGCGGTCGATAAGTCGGCGGCGGCGGCAAAATTTAACATCATTTCCGCGACGCAAAACGCTGATTTTCAAGAGCTTGTCGGGGAAAAGAGTCAAGGTGTAGTGCTGTGGCGGTGGTGTTTGATACTGGCACTTTTGTTTTTGCTGGCGGAGGTACTTTTGTTGCGATTTTGGAGAGGCTAATTACGAATTACGATGTACGATTGCTCAAGGGGAGTGAGAGGCTTTAATTTTGGTTTTGTTTACTTGAAGTCTCTTATCACATCTTTCTTTGGAAAAAACGAAAAACTGTAATTCGTCCCTAAATTCAGGCGAGAACTCTTACCGTAGAGACGTAGCACTGCGACGTCTTTCCATGGAAAAACGAAAGGGGCAAGATTTCGCTGTCGCTCAACAACTATCAACCACCAACTAACTTTACCTCTTGCCCCGGCCGCGCATACGCCAACCGTTTAATCTGCTCTGTCCGATAATACGCATCCAAACCGTTGCACGCCAAGCTGCCCGCCTCCGCCGCCTGAAAATAACCGTCGTCGGTAATTAGCTCTTCGGGCAGGATAACCTCCACAACTTTTCCCACCAAAAACAGCGTACCGTTGGCTTTAATATGGTGTTCTTCCACAAATTCCAAACCCAATTTCACCTTGCTTTCCTTGACGTAGGGCGCGGGGTGTCGGTCGGTATATTCTTCCGTCAGGTTGCATTCTTCAAACTCCGAAGTGCGCCACGGGTAATTCGCCGAAGTCTGATGCGCCCGGTCTAAAATCTCTTCGTTGACGTGATTAACCGTGAAGTATTTTTTTGCTTTAATATTGTGATAAGTCCCGCGCGGCACGGTCAGCGGGCGCATAATAAACCCGAGGTGCGGCGGATTAGCTCCGATGTGTACGATGCTGCTGAATATCCCTAAATTGGTATCTTTGCGCAGCCCGACGGTGCCGATGAGGTGCGCATTTTTAAAGCCCGATAAGCTGTTGAGCAAGGTGGAACGGTAGCGTTGTTCCATGTCCATAATTTCCTCGAAAGAGATTTTTTTCATGAGTTTCGTTTTGTTTTTTGTCGTGATTTATCCGAAATCTTCATTACAATAATCGGGCGGCGCGAATTGTTCATTCGGGAAAGCAGAGAGTAAAGAGTTGCCGTCTCTCCACTTGCCGCTCTCTACTCTTTACTCGCTACTCTCAACTAAAAAAAAATGCAAAAAAACAGCCTTACCGTTCCTCGCACCGCGCACTATTACACCCTCGGCACGCCCGGTCGGCACATCGAAAACCTGTACATCGCCTGCCACGGTTACGGTCAGGCGGCGGAGCGATTTATCACTAAGTTCGATGTTTTGGACGACGGAAAAACGCTCGTCATTGCGCCCGAGGCACTGTCCCGATTTTATTGGGGCGGCTTCACCGGCGAAGTCGTTGCCTCGTGGATGACGAAGGGCGACCGCTTAGACGAAATCGCCGATTTCTGTAATTACCTGCAAATGATTTACGAAAAATATACGCCGCAATGCGCTGATAATGTGCAAGTTATCTTGTTCGGTTTCTCGCAGGGCGTCGCCACGATTATGCGTTGGGCATTCGCCGAAAAGCCGCTGTGTCACCGTCTGATTTTATGGGCGGGCAGCATTCCCGATGAGTTAGACTACACGCCGTATCACGCTTATTTGGCAGACAAAAAAATCGACTTTGTGTACGGCACCGAAGACGAATTTTTGACCCCGCAAAGATTGGAACAACTCCGCGCTTTAGCTAAAATAAAAGGTATAAAATGGAACGAAACGAGCTTCACGGGCAAGCACCGAGTAGAGCGTGAAACGCTGAGAAAAATAGCCGGTATCTGAAATGTCGCATAAGTAAAGCCGAATTTTACGACAGCGAATAAAAATACAGACAAAAAAAAATCCGTAAACAGTAAAAACAATACCTAAAAATGCCGCCGGCACGAAGCTCTTCAGCCCGGCCTGCCACTCGTAGTACGTTAGTGCCGGGACGGCTATAAATACCACCTTGCCCTTCACATTGTGATAATGCAGGTAAAATTACCGCAATTCCGAGACTTTTCCTTACCTTTAGCCCACCTAAACATTGCATCACTCGACCCTTCATAACTTAAAAAACAAATACGATGCAAAAACACTTTTACACTTTCGCTTTTCTTATTTTAGCCAATGCGGTTCTCGCACAAATGACCACAAACTGCAACGCCCCCGCTCCCAAAATGCTCATCGCGGGAGACTCGTGGGCACAATACATGGCAGACGACGGCACTCACAATAAAGTCCTCAAAATTTACGGTCAGGCAGATAAAACCGCCCTCGCCGAAACCTTCGAAATCGGCATTCTCTGTACCGACGGCAATCCCGATGCGGGCGACTACGCCGTCTCCGGCAGCCTTGCCGTAGAGTGGGCGGACGAAGCTAACTACCTCTACACCCAAGCCCTCGTCAGTGCCGTCATCGCCAATCCTTCCGTGACGCATATACTGCTGAGTATCGGCGGCAACGACATCCTCGCGGGTCGCTCCGAGGGCGGCTGGTACAAAGACATGGATTTGGATGTTCCCAATTCCGAACAAATACTTTTCACCCGCGTGCTAAACGACATGACGCACATTATGAACCGCGTGTGGAATGACGGCAGAGACGACATTCAATTCATCATCAGCGGCTACGACTACCCGAATTTCAACATTTCCGGTCTCTACTGCGGTTTTTATGCCTGCCCCAAGCGCGAAGACCTCAGCCGCGACAGCAACGGCAACGGAGAAATCGACCCCGCCGAACTCATCACCGACGCCGAACTCAACGCCATGATGACTTCCGTCGAGCAAATTCGCAAAGATTTTGCCGACTCCGACACCCGTGTTTTTTACGACAACGGGCAGGGACTGATGCACCATTTTTACGGCTACGACGACGGTGTTTACGCGTCCATTCCCGAAGGAACGACGGTGCTGCCCGGCGGCACGACCCCCTACGCCCCGGGCGGCAATCCGGGTACGCCGACCGATTTGGATAACTTTCGCACCGTCGATGTTTGCGGCATCGGTTGGTTTCCCGCCGACCCCATTCACCTCGACGCAGAGGCTTACGAATACAAAATTAAAAACCAATTCGACAACATCTTTTTCGAGCAATATCGGGGTACGCCCGACGCGACCTTTTACAGCGAATCCGCCAAAGACGGCTACCTCGACATCATCGACAACACCGTGAACGTCAACGGTTTGCGTATGGGAGACGACGGTTGGGATTTTCCGGGAACAGCGGCTACAAACGACTACCGCAGCATTCTTTCTTTCAACACCGCCGGCCTGCCCGACAATGCCAACGTGACGGGTGCGAGTGTGTATCTCATTCGCAGCGGCGCGGACGATAATCCTTTTGAAAAGAACGGATACGTGCCGCGTTTGGATATTAAAAACGGGCATTTCGGCACGTCGGAAAATCTGGAACCGGCGGACGGTACGGATGCCGCCGACGCCGAAGATGTCGGTTGTTTTCAAGGCATTGTCGAGGAAGATAAATTTGCGCTGCGCGTCGATTTGAGTGCTGCTGCTCTGGCGCATTTTAACAAGACAGGCACGACGCAAATGCGCTTACAATTCGGTGCGCCCGATTGGAGCACGGAGTACGTGAATTTTTACGACGGCGGCGGCAATCCGGGCTATCTGCCGCCCGAGGTCATTGCGCTGCAAAATCCGCCGATTTATGAGTATCAAATCATCAAAACCGAGTTTGCCGGCGACGGCGATACGACGCAAATCGTGCTGGAGCGCGGCCCGCAAATCGAGCGACGCGAAGGCTACGCTTACAAAGAAAAATTGCGCAAAGCAGAGGAAAATGAAGCGGGTGATTTGATTTCGACTTACGCGGTTGTTGCGACCATCGAGCATCCCGGGTTGGCGCGTTATATGAGTCAAAATCACGGTGCGCCGGGCAACGGCTACGCCCCGTTTTTGGATGTGCAATACGAGTTGGTTTTACCGGCGGAATTGGCTTACTTTTCCGCAGAAAAACGCGGGAAAGCAGCCGTTTTAAATTGGCAAACCGTACAGGAGATTAACGTCGATTTTTTCACCGTCGAGCGTTCATTCGATAAGACAAATTGGGAAAAAATCGGTGACACGGCAGCAACGGGTAACAGCGCGGAACGCGTTGATTATCAAATGCTTGACCATACTCCGCAAAGCGGCAAAAATTATTACCGCTTAACAACGACCGACCGCGACGGCAGCGTTGCTTATTCGGAAATACGCAGCGTAAACTTCAGCGCGGCGGGCGATATTTTGACCGTTTACCCTAACCCGACGCGGGCGGCTTTTTCCGTGCAATTTGGTTTGGAAAATGCGGGAAATATCGACTTGCAAATTTATGATATTTTCGGGAAAAATGTTTTCACTAAATCAATCACGGCGGCGGCGGGTGCGCAAAATTATACGCTGACCGACACGCAAAATTTGCCGAAAGGCATGTACGTCATTCGGGCGATAATCGACGGAAAAATGCAGACCGTCAAAGCCGAAAAATTCTGAAAATAAGCGGCATTTGTATCAACAATAAATCCGGTCGCCGCGTTTTGCCGACATGAAAAATTTACAGAACAAAACCGTCCTCATTACGGGCGGTACGAAAGGAATCGGCTACGGCATTGCGGAAGCATTGCTCGCCGAGGGCATGAACGTGGCGATTACGAGTCGCAGCCAAAAATCTGCGGAAGAAGCCGCCGAAAAGTTGAACCAAAAAGCTAAGAAAGGCGCGGGCGAAGCCTTCGGCACGGAAGCCGACGTGCGCAGTCCGGAAAGTCAACAAAAAGCCGTCGATAAAACCGTAGAAAAATTCGGCGGCATCGACGTTTTGCTTGCCAATGCGGGCGTCGGTCATTTTGCCGGCATCGAAGATTTGAGCGCGGAAGACTGGAACGCCACGATTGACACCAACCTGACCGGTGTTTTTTACAGCGTAAAAGCCGCCGTCGAGCAAATTAAAAAGTCGCAGGGTTACATCATCACCATTGCGAGTTTGGCGGGTACGAATTTCTTTGCCAAAGGCGCGGCCTACAATGCGAGCAAGTTCGGCTTGGTCGGCTTTACGCAGGCGATTATGTTGGATTTGCGGCAGCACGGCGTCAAAGTCACGACAATCATGCCCGGTTCGGTCGCTACGCACTTCAACGGCAACGAACCCGATGACAGTGACGCGTGGAAAATTCAGCCCGAAGATTTGGGACAAATGACGGTCGATTTATTGAAAATGCACGAACGGACGCTGCCGAGTAAGGTGGAAGTACGACCGTCGAAACCGGGATAATCTTCGATGTACGATTTACGATGTACGATGTACGATTGCTTGGGGGAAGTGGGGTTTCTTA
>JAHDCG010000200.1 GCA_020629965.1 Saprospiraceae bacterium
TTCCCCCCGCATCTCCTCCGCCCCCGCCTTCACTGCCTCTACCACTTCCGGATTCAGCAAAGTCGAAATATCTCCCAAGCTATCCGTATCTCCCGAGGCGATTTTGCGCAGAATGCGGCGCATGATTTTTCCCGAGCGGGTCTTCGGTAATCCCGTTACAAGTTGAATGCGGTCGGGCTTGGCGATCGGACCGATTTCTCGGGTAACGACGGCGCGAACTTCCTTCCGAAAAGCATCCGCATCTTCGATTTTTTCCGTGATGACGTAGGCATAAATGCCCTCGCCTTTGATGGCGTGCGGGTAGCCGACCACTGCGCTTTCGATGACTTGCGGGTGTTCGTTGACGGCGTTTTCTACCTCGGCGGTGCCCATTCGGTGCCCGGACACATTGATGACATCGTCCACGCGCCCGATGATACGGTAGCGGCCTTCGGCATCGCGGCGGGCACCGTCTCCCGTAAAATATTTGTCTTTAAAAGCGGAAAAATAAACTTGGCGGCAGCGTTCGTGATCGCCGTAAGTGGTGCGAATGATAGACGGCCACGGAAATTTTACGCAAAGCAAACCTTCGACGTCGTTACCTTCGATTTCCTCGCCTTTGGAGTTGACCAAAACGGGCTGCACGCCCGGCAGCGGGTAAGAGGCATAGCAGGGTTTAGTGTCCGTGATGCCGGGCAGCGGGCTGATAAGGATGCCCCCGGTTTCGGTCTGCCACCAAGTATCGACGATGGGCGCGTTGCCCTTGCCTACCTTTTCGTTGTACCAGTTCCAGGCCTCTTCGTTAATCGGCTCGCCCACCGAACCGAGAACTTTGATACTGCTCAAATCATATTTTTCGACAAAGGAGTCACCGTGCGCCATCAGGGCGCGGATGGCCGTCGGAGCGGTATAAAATTGATTGACTTTGTGCTTTTCGCAGACCTGCCAAAAGCGACCGGCGTCGGGATAAGTCGGTACGCCTTCGAACATCAGCGTCGTCGCGCCGGCGAGCAGCGGACCGTAAATAATGTAGGAGTGACCGGTAATCCAACCGATGTCCGCCGTGCACCAATAGATGTCGCCGGGTTGGTATTGAAAGACGTTTTTAAAACTGAAACAAGTATAAACCATGTAGCCGCCGCAAGTGTGTACTACGCCTTTTGGTTTGCCCGTAGAGCCGGAGGTGTAAAGGATAAAGAGCGGGTCTTCGCTGTCCATCGGCTCGGCGGGGCAAGTGTCGCTTTGGTCGGCGCGGGCTGCGTGCCACCACACATCTCGGTCGTCATTCCAAGCGATTTCTTCCGACGTATTTTTGTAAACCAACACCTTTTCTATGCTGTCGCAGCCCATTGTCAGTGCCTCATCGACGACGGCTTTAACGGGAATATTTTTCGCGCCGCGCCGATTAAAATCGGAGCAAATGACCATCTTGCAAGTCGCGTCTTTGATCCGGTCGGCGAGGGCATTGGCGGAAAAACCGGCAAAAACCACGGAGTGAATCGCACCGAGACGGGCGCAAGCCAAGACGGCAATGCCCAACTCGGCGACCATCGGCATGTAAAAACAAATGCGGTCGCCTTTTTTCACACCCAATGCTTTGAGGGCGTTAGCGGTGCGGCAGACCTCGGCGTGCAGCTCTCGGTAGGTGTATTTCACGGTAGCGGCCTCGGGGTCGTTCGGTTCCCAAATGATTGCCGTGTCGTCGCCGCGTTCGGCTAAATGACGATCTAAGCAGTTTTCGGTAATGTTGAGTTTGCCGCCGATAAACCATTTGACGTCGGGCTTTTGGAAATTCCAATCGAGGACTTTATCCCATTTTTTTTGCCAGGTGAAGGTGTCCGCTTGTGTTGCCCAGAAGGATTCGGGGTCTGCGACGGAGCGGCGGTAGGTTTCTCGGTAGTCTTGCAGGTCTTTTATTTGGTAAGTCATAATTCTCGTTTTTTAAACTTCGGACGCAAAGTCATCCGAAAAAAACAGGTAAAACTGTTGCGTAGGATGTTACGGAAAGGAATTACAAAATCAGGAATCTCGGCATGGGTATTATTTAAACAAACTTGAAAACGTGCCGTGTTATCAGTCGGTGTGCCGAGTAATTTTCTCAATCCAAGCCGTAATGTTCGCGCACCATAGCTACGATAAAACCCTTCAAAGTTTGCCCTTTTTTCTGCGTATCTTTTTTCATGACCTCATAAATATCGTGCGGAAAATCGACCGAAACGCGGGTTTTTACCTTTTTCGGTTTGCGCTCCCCTCCCCTCTTTGCGGTTTTTTCGCCCGCTTTTTCTTGTTGCTCCTGCAGTTTTTGCAGCGCTTTTTCTTGTGCTTCTACACTCGGAGTTTCCGTTTTGGTGCGCACTACCCGACTTGCCAAACTTCTTTTTGCCTTTGCCATATTAGTTATGTTTTACTTAAAATTACTTAGGTTTCCTCAATTTCACTCACAAATTGATTGGAGGATGATTGTCTTTTGAAGTAACAGACGGGGCAGTTTTGCGTTATAATCGATCAAATTACACCTTTGCCCGCTTAAATTTTTCCTCGAAAAAACTCAAAAATAAGTAATTTTACTTATTTTTTGTTACCCGTTTTTCCAATTCCTCCACCAAACTCATCACTTCGGTACGCGCTTTTTTGTCCGTTTCTTCCACTACTCCGAGTCCGTTTGTCGGTGAGTTTCCGTAAGCGACGCGGCGCATCAGCTTCGTTTCGAGCAGATAAATGTCCTCTTCATGCGTTGTAATTTCGCGTACCGCCTCTTCGATTTCCTGCCCGATAGTCGTGTTAACTACGAGTGCATTGAGCAGCACGAAGGCTTTTACCTTCCCGCCGATTTCGCTTTTCAGTTCCTTGACCTGCTGAAAACGCGGCACGTAATCCTGAAAGGCTTCGAGGTCGAAAACCGACGGCATCACGGGAACGATAACCACGTCGCTCGCCATGACAATGCGGTCGCCGACCTCCGAAAGCGTCGGTCTGCCGTCGATAAGGACGATGTCGAAACGCTCGCTGAGGGCTTTTGCCTCGCGGTTCAGTTTATCCTGCGCGACCTGAAAAACCGAAATATGCGCCTGCTCGTCTTCGCGGTATTTCGCCCATTTGAGCGCGGAAAACTGCCCTGTATCCGCGTCGATGATGCAGATCTGATAGCCTTTTTGCGCAAAAGCGGCGGCGAGATTTATCGTCACCGTTGTTTTTCCCGACCCTCCTTTGGTTGTCGATACAGCTATAACCATTTTGTTTTTTCTTAGATTTTTTAAAAATAAATTTCGCTCGCCTAACCGGTACGGAATTGTGATTTTACCTGTCTGTGAACGTACCGCAATGATACGAAAAGTTTACTTATTAAACCGCAACAGTAAGTAATTTTACTCAAAGTTAAGTAAATAAAATTTCATAATCAATTCATAGTCAGGCGTTTAAGTTTTTCAATTCTTTTTTAGAAATTTAATTATAAAGAGCGACGCGGCTTCATACCAAACGATGAAAACCCGACTTTCGGGCGACTGAAAACCGGTCGATTTTTTCGGTATCGAAGGCAGAATTATTCTGTTGATTTTTTTATCAAAAAGCAACAATCCGGTTTTTTCGCCGCGAAAATTTCCGGACAAAAGCGTTTTGAACTGTTTTGCGGACGTGTCAGTACGTTTTTTAAGCGACTGTCGGGTAAGGTTGCATTAACAAAATTTAATCACGCTCAAAACGGCTTAAAATTGCTTGCGAAAAAAATGTTTGAAAAATCGGGAAACGATTTCAGATATTCGACGACGGAACAACCGAATAAATCGATAAGTATTTTTACTTAATTTTAAGTATTATAAGCAATAAACCTTCCTCCGCCGTTTTTTGAGTGAAAGTAAGTATTTTTAAGTAAATTTAAATGATGAGTATTTTTAAGTAAATTTGAGCGGGAATACTCAAATTTAAGTTCACCCGAAATTTTGCAATTAAAAATAAGGAAGATTACTTAAAAGTAAGGAAGAAAATAATTGGTGACTAAAAATAAGTAAAAGTAATCAAAAATGAGTACGCTTCAATTCTCGAAAGCAAAGTTAAGTATTTTTACTCAAAAATGAGTAAAGGGAAATTATTGATGATAACTCAAAAGTAAGTAAAATTAAGTAATAATACTCCGTTTTAAGTTTGCCCGGACAGCAAGCAGTAAAAGTAAGTAAATCTACTCAAAAATAAGGAAGAAAACTTTCGGTCGAAAAATCACCGGTAAGTAATATTAAGTATTTTTACTCAAGGGTAAAAACTATATAAGTAATTTTGAGTATTTTTACTTAACATTAAGCTGCGGTATTTTTAGCCTAAGTAAAAATAAGTATTTTTACTTATTCTTAGGTTCGCCGCTTGCAGCGAGAAAATTACCGTACTCAATTTTAAGTAAAAATAATCGGATTTAATGAAGCGTATTGAACATAAGTAGTATTGAGTATAAATAAGTAAAAGTGAGCAGCAGTCGAAAGAAACTGTTCGTACTTAGAATTAAGTATTTTTGAGTATGATGCAATCCGATTTTACAAATGACTTAATTTCACTTAAAAGTAAGCAAAAATACTTAATAATAATGAAATTTGTCCGGTATTACTTGTTGCCGAGAAAAGTCTCTCCGCAAATCGAATATTTGCCTTTATATTTACGTTTCACATCAGGCAAATTGAAAAAGAATAGAATGCAAGATATTTCAAAAGTAATGATTTTGGTACTGTTACTTTCCGGCTGTGGCACGGAACCCGAAAGGGTAGGGGAGGGGCGGCCTGCGACCAAAACAGTGCAAACAGCAAGCCCGGAAAAAACCGAAAAGGAAAAAACCGCACCGCAGGGCATGCAGTACATTCCCGCCGGTACGCTGAAAATGGGCGGTGACAATGCGCAAGCGGATAAAAATGAGTTTCCGAAACATTCGGTAAAAATCGACGCCTTTTATATGGATGAAACAGAGGTAACGAATGCCGAGTTTGCCCGCTTTGTGAAGTCAACGGGCTACGTCACCGTTGCCGAGCGACAGATTGATTGGGAAGAAATGAAGAAAGACCTGCCCGCCGGCACGCCGAAACCACCCGACGAGGTGCTGCAACCGGGCGCGGTGGTTTTTCAAAAAACGGCACAGCCCGTTTCGCTCGACAACCCGAGTGTGTGGTGGAAATGGGTGACGGGTGCACATTGGCGACAGCCCGCCGGACCGGGTTCAGACCTTGCCGGAAAGACAAACCACCCCGTCGTACATGTGGCATGGGATGACGCGGAAGCCTACGCGGCGTGGGCGGGAAAGCGACTGCCGACCGAAGCGGAATGGGAATGGGCGGCGCGCGGCGGTAAAGAAAATATGGTTTATCCGTGGGGCGACGAAAGCGTAAACGAGGGCGCACCGAAGGCAAATTTTTGGCAGGGTATGTTTCCGTACCAAAACGACCTGACCGACGGTTTTGCGACGACGGCACCGGTCAAAACCTTTGCGCCGAACGGCTACGGACTGTACGATATGCCGGGCAATGTATGGGAATGGTGCGCGGATTGGTTTGACTTCAACTACTACCAAAAGGAGGAGGCAAAAATGCCGAATACTGCGGGACCGGACCGGGCTTTTAATCCGTATATGCCGCAGCAAAAGGAAAAAATAGTGCGCGGCGGTTCGTTTCTGTGCAATGATGATTACTGCTCGGGCTACCGAAATTCGCGGCGCATGGGGAGTACGCCGGACACGGGTTTGAGCCATACGGGTTTTCGGTGTGTGCGGGATTTGTGATTTTGATTTCTTTGAACCTGATATTTATGAGTGTTATGAGAGGTTATGTTTGCTTTTGCGATTATGTTTTTTTACGCTGATTAGTTAAGATTTTTTATGATCTACGCTGACTATTCTACCACTAAAACCGCACATTCGTCTCCACCATAATCTTCCCTGTTTTCTCGCGCATCGCCTGCGGCAAACTTTCCCTGATGACCTCTGACAACTTTTCCAAAAGATGCACTTTCGGCTCGCCGACGGTGTGCAGCAGGCTGATTTCGCGGACGCGGGTTTTTCCTTTGACCTGTTTTATCATGTCTTCCTGACTCGGCGAAACGTTGAGCGTCGCCAACTCGGGCAGGAAGGTCAAGCCGCCTTTGTACTCGACAATTCTGCGCAGCGCGTCGATGGAATTACTGCTGTATTCCAAGCCCGGCTTGAAGTCTTTTTCGTGGTCGATGCGGCACAGATTATTGACTTGGTCGGAGAAGCAGTTGCCCTCATTGAGCAGCCACAAATCACGGGTGTCGATGTCGTTGAGGTCGATATTTTCCTGACCGAAGAGTCCGTGTTTGTAAGAGACGTAAAGGAAAAATTTTTCGTAGAAGAGGGGAGTGGTTGTGAATTGAATACCCGAATTTATCGGCGTGGAAATGATGCCCGCATTAAGTTTGCGCTCGACGATGCCGCGCAGAATGTCGGTCGTCATCATCTCGCGGACGGTTAGTTTGATTTTCGGAAATTTTTCGTTCAAGGTATTGATAAACAGCGGCACCAAATACGGCGAAAGGGTAGGAATGATGCCGACGGTGAGCGAACCTTCCGCCTCCTCTTCGAGTTGCAGAGCAAATTCGCGCAGCTGCTGCACCTCCAAAATGACGGTCTGTGCACGCTCCAAAAAGCGGCGACCGGTCGGGGTGGGTTGTATCGGTTTTTGGCGTCGGTCGAAAACCGAAAAGCCCAATTCGTTCTCCAATTTGGTAATCTGCTGACTCACCGCCGACTGCGTCAGTCCGCCCTTTTTCGCTGCTTTGGAAAAAGAACCGTGTTTTTGTAATAATAAGGCGTACTCGATTTGTTGCAGATTCATAATTATCTTTTCTATAAGCAAAAATAATACAAACATCACGAAGATAAAGAAAACTTATTTTATTTTTGTCCAAAATCACAAAAAAATTATGGAAATCATCAATGCAATCAGAACCGGCGACCTCGCAACGGTAAAGAAAATTGTCGCCGCCAATCCCGCCGCCGTCAACCAAAAAGACCCGCGCGGCTTCACACCTTTGGTTATGGCGACTTACGTTGACCAAATCGACATCGTAAAATATTTATTGGAAAACGGCGCGGAAGTCAACGACCAAAACCCGGCGGGCAATACTGCACTTATGGGCGTCGCTTTTAAAGGTAATACCGACATGGCGCAGACCTTAATCGACCACGGCGCGGAGGTTAATCTGCGCAATCAAGACGGCAGCACCGCCCT
>JAHDCG010000050.1:0-11114 GCA_020629965.1 Saprospiraceae bacterium
AGGCAGCCGTCGGGGTCGAGTTTTATCATCCAACCGTAGGAGCGCGGCGGTGAGACCTCGTAATTATCAATGCGACCGGTGGCAATAATACTGCCGGAGGGCAGCGTAAAAACGGAGTTGAAATGCTGCGTGATTTCATCTTCTTCGTAGCTTGCACCGTAGAAGAGGGTGTCGGTTCTTTCCCATTGTAGTTCGCCGTTGACGGTTACTTTTGCTAAGTGTCCTGTATAATGCCCCTTCATATTCGATTGCTCATCGGGATGTATAAAATACTTTCCCGCGCTTATCCAACCTCCGTCCTGCGCTTCTGTCAGGTCATACATTATATTGCGATAGCCTGCCTGCTCTCCGATTCTTGTTCGCCAAATCGGATTAAACTCTGCATCGGTTTTGGTTATTGTCGAGGTATTAAAGAAATAAGGGTCACCGTCAATATCGATTAGTTTAAAAGCGACACCTACATAATGTCCGTTTCCGAAATCATCTGTCTGTATCGAACTACCGATACCTGATATCGAGTCAGCAACCAAATAAGATGTTCCTGTAAAGCTGTTTATGAGTTCTCCCGAAGTATTAATTTCTACAGTTAAGTCCTGTCGCCACGCATCCGCAGGATGTAAAAGACCTCCAAAAGAAATGCCCTGATAAGCACCGGAACTTCTGCCGCCGTAACAAATAATATTCCCGGTTTCGGTGATTTCAAAATCTGCAAAACTTTCAAACAAATCAGTCTCACCGTATTCAAAATCCCACAGCAGGTTTCCGTCTTGGTCGATTGCTAAAATAAAAGCATTATTCCATACTCCCGTAGGTTCCTGCTCCACACCTGAAGTATAAAACACACTATTATGTTCAAACACTTTTCGATGTCGGATTGTACTCGGACCGATATCGTCAAATTCTGCGTACCATTCCGCATTACCGTTTACGTCCAATTTTAACAGAAAAGGGTTAGTACGAAGAAACGCTACGCCTACTATTGCATAGCCGCCGTCCTCCGTTTTTATCATTTCGTAGCCGTCTTCTTGTGCTAAGTTATCACCGTTTTCATCAAAATAAACCGTTTCTGTCAGAACATTTCCGAGGGTATCTATTTTGGCAAAATATATACCTCTCTGAGTAGAGGTTTGATTGACTGCCGTACCTGATATAATTATTGTATCTTCGACCAACAGAGAATTGTACAAACTACCGCCGGGGGCATTCATGTCGAATAATTTTATAAAAGTTTCTTGTGAAAAAAGAGAATTTGAAATTATAAAATTCAGAAAGAAAAATAATGGTAAATAGCGCATTTTTGAAAAACGTAAAAGCCTAACCGACAATCATATTTATCGGTTAGGCTTCGATGAATAAAAACTTATTTTTGAATGAAAATTTTACCGGTAGAGATGTTTCCGGAAGAGGAAGTTACGCGGTAAAATTGTAATCCGACAGAAAGGTTATTCGTGGAAATAACCTTTGTCTCCCCGGAAACCATATTGAATTTTTTAAGCAAAATTCCCGATATATTCATGATTTCCACGGAATAATTCTCATTACTCTGGGGAACGGAAAAAGTCAGATGACTGTTTGCGGGATTGGGGTAAATGAATAATTTACCGTTTCTGGTATTCAAAAAATTGTTTTCTTCTGTTCTTTCTTTCGCAATCGGTAAGTCGAAGGTCGGTATGAAATAGTAACCGTGAAGAGTTAACAGGTTGCGTGAAATGTTACCAACGAAACTGTAATCATCTTGAGCTAACTTTTCTAAACTCGATAAATCATTTTTACTCAAATCAGAGGGGCGTTTACCTCTAACTATTGTAAGTAAATCAGGCATCTCGCGCAGCGTTTGTCTCTCGCGCGGTGTGAGGTCTGTTCTTCTGCTGGCTTCGTTTAGTTTAGCTTGTGCTGCTACTATATCTCCGCCCGATTGGTGTTGCAACGACAAGAACATATCCATGCTGAATAAATCCAAATTAGTCGCCCATACCTGTAAAGAATCCATATTGATATTCACGGTATCGGTGACCAAATGCAGTACAACCATGAACGCTTCATCATCCATTTCGCGGCGATAATTTGCCATCTGCTTCTCTTTGACCAATGCGGTTGCACTATCTCCGTTGAGTATCGCTTGTTCGTATTCGGCGGAGGTAGCTTGTCTTTCCGACTTTCGACTATAGTAGTTGTCTTTCCCTTCTGCTAATTCGGTATCTGTTCGACATGGCGGTTCGCAATAATCTTGCGGGCAGGTGTATTCCGTACCGATTTCTTCATCTACACCGGAAATAGTCATAGGAGTTTCGTTATTGTTGAGCGGGTAGTAATAATAGTCTAATACGTCTCCTTCATTGTAAAAATCAAATCCCGAACTATAAGAAAATTTATTACCCGATGCACCGTAGAAAATATCTCCCGTTTCCGGATTGGTTAGTTCTATGCCCTGCGCCTTCCGAATAGAAACGTTTCCGGTATTTTGCCCTCCGAAACTGTTTGCTGCGTAGAAATCACCGATTTCTATACCGCTGTTTTCATTACAAAGGTAATTTAATCCTCTTGGGGGCGTGTCACCGTTAGCAGCGTTTTCTCCGAGAGCAAAATTGCTGTAATCGACTCCGGTGTATTCATTCCGTCTTACCACATTATTAAAGCGTCCCAAGTTTTTGCAAATCGACCCGATTGTCGCCTCGACATTACCGCCTGCCGTACCGATAAACTCATTCTCTTCAAAGGTAAATCCGCCCATATCGTTTTCAAACATGATACCGATTTGATTAACTCCCGTAGGCGGGAAAATATTCGGGTTCGGTACGGTACCAAGATTAAATACATTATGCAAAATCGTTCCGTTATCTACGGAATTAATGTACGCACCGATATTGTTATCGGTAAAGTCAGCAGAGATAATTTTATACGCTCTGTTTTTAGTAAAGAAAGTAATATTAAATATCCCGTAACTCAAGCCCTCGAAGGATGAACGCTTGTAATCATTACAAGGATAAGTAAGAACCGTACAAGAAGGAATGACATTAAACCCGGCATTAAATGCTTGAATACCGTACCCGTAACCGTAAAAATGGTTAGGCGGGTCGTTGTCTTGGCTATTGACAAAATCGCAACCCAAGAGGTCGATACCGTTAACTGTTTCTAATCTGACAAAACCCTCGAAACGTTGCGGTTGGTCGTATTGCCCGTCTGTCGTAAATGTGCAGCGGTTGAAAAAAGATGCATTGTTCGTCATCATGGTGTACGGAGCAAAATCTGCCGTGAGACGGTTATTTCTGAATTCGGTTTCGGTACATTGCACTATTCCGCCGGAGGTCAGCGCGTCTTCACCGTACACGCGCACTGCGATGTCTGCATTTTCTATTACGGAACCCGGATAGCCACGCAGGACAGGTTGGGAGGAGTAGGATTGGGAGGTTTCGTTATTACCGACCATTTTAATACCGCTCCATACATTGTTACAATCTTCAGGGTTACAAACGTTCGCACAATTTCCTCCGGATAGAGTTCCGTACAAATTAACTCTACCTCCTGATTGAATTTCTAAAGACCCAATATCGGAAAAATTCACTATAGTAGATGATGGAATAGTTAACGTAGCTCCGTTGTTTACTCTCAAAATACCGTCTATATCAATTATTGGGTCTGTAAATGTAGTATTATTTTCAATAACATTTATAGCTGCTGTTTGTCTTTGAGGTAATGAATAAGTGAGATAATTTCGCATTCTTTGTCCTTGTCCGGCTGTAAAGAATTCCCAACATTCTCTTTCGCCGTCTGATCGCATAATATTTTTGGTGACGTTCTGATTGCCATATATTGTCTGCTGAAGAGTGTTATCATAATAGTCAAATGAACAATCAGGAGGCAGAGAGCTTGTTCCTACATTTTCTGCATTTTCGGGAGTGTCACATACACAGTCATAAGCAAAATTACAATCCGGTCCTCCGCCCGTAACAGGAGGAGCGTTGGTATTTCCTATGTGGTCAAGATGCAATAAACCTAAAATGTGACCCATTTCATGCGCAAGTATATGAACATCAAGAGAAGAAGTACCCGTGTCCTCATCATCTATACCTATTATACTTATTGCTTTTCCAATATTTATGTCAGGAAAAGAGGGTGTAGGTAAATAATGTGCATATCCACCTCCGCTAATTGCATCCCCGAACGAGTCGTATTCGGGGAAAAAGTAAATATCTATCTTGTCATTAGTTCCATAACCCTCGTTCCGTAAATCTATAATATTATTATTTCCTATTTGTGTAATACCATAGGTATCACTATCGCATATCTCAGTTATATTACAGTCCCAAATAAAGAATATATTATGTTCTCGAAAAGGGATACGCATGAAGTCGATAGCGTTCTCAATATCGTTTGTTGTTATCCCGCCTGAACATCCTTCACTCACGTCTTGTCTAATTACAAATGCCTCTATTTGATAATAAATAGGATCTTGTTCATTTAAACTATTTAGTTCTTCGATACATCCCGGTATGTGAGCAACACCTTGATTTGAAGTTCCTGACTGAAAACATGAATTTTGAGCATTAAAAACAGAGGAATGAAAAACAAAGAGGGAAAGAAACAAAGTTAAATGCTTCATGGCAAAAAAGGTTTTGTGAAATTATAAAAAACTGTCTTCAATCCGAAAACAGCAAATGACAAATTTACAATCCTATCAATTTCACCATAAAAATGGACGTTCAGCCAATATCACTAAAATTGATATTTGGAGGTAATGTAATCCAAAGGTACATAATTTGTTGATGTAAAACAATATTAAGAAAAAAATTAACATTTGAGCGAAGAATAAACTTAACTGCACAAGTGAATAATCACATAACAGTAAAAACTTTTCTACTCGGCTCGCGCGAGAGTCATGTCTTGTGTGTATCATCAACTCGCCTTCGGTAGAGCCAAAAAGATAATCTCAATTTTCGGCACTTCACTTCCGCCGGAGGTGGGCAGATGCACAGCATATTGATAGGCAAGCGAAGGAAGACTCTCGCGCTAACTGACTCACAGAGAAACTTTTAAAGTTGTGTTAATACACAACTTTAGAATAGAAGCAAAGAAGGAAAGTTGTACAAAGATTAAATATAAACCGAACAAATTCAATCAGCATTATTTCCTCCGGCTTCTCCCTCACAAATGCCAACGAACTGAAATCTCCCAATCCGGTATAATCATTCCGAGAAAAAAAAACGCCCGCCAACCGGCAAGCGTTTTTCATAATTTACAACCCCTCCCGCAGCAACTCCCTAATCTCCTCTTTCACCTGATTGCTCGCGGGATTACTCGCCGGACTGCGGGCGATTTTGCCTTCCGCATCCACCAAAAAGTAGGACGGCAGGTTTTTTACTTTATACAGTTCCGCGATTTTCGCGTTGTAGCCGTGACCCGAGGTGGCGCAGAGTTGCGTGCCGGTCAGACCGTTTTGCTTGACGTATTTTTCCCAGGTTTCCTTGTTTTCGTCTAAAGAAATATAGACAAACTCTACCTTTTCGGGGTCGAACTCTTGCTCCAATTTTTTGCTGTACGGCAGGTAGCGGCGGCAGGGGGCGCACCAGGTCGCCCAAAAGTCAATGTACACTACTTTGCCTTTGAAGTCACTCAGGCGGACCGTTTTGCCGTCGATGTCCGTCAGCTCGAAATCGGGAGCCTTCGCGCCGACGCGCAGACCTTTGGCGTCGTTGTAAGAAAAACGCAGTACATTGTTATAAACCTCGTAGGGGCAGTCTTTGATGAATTTCTGAATTTGCGTGCCCGCTTCCGCTAAATTTCCGCGCTTGCAGGCCGAGTTGAGCAGTTTGGCTACCGTATAATAATACGCCTCGCCTTGCAAATTTTCGCGCGCTATTTCCGCGTACTCTTTTCCGATATTGTCGGTTTGCAATGCCAAATAATCCAAATATTGCTGCAAAAAATAGACATAATGTTTACCCGGCAACTTGCCTTTTTCTTTCACATCCGCCTCTTTTAAAAAAGCGTAATAGTCCGCCGGCACCTGCATCGGTGCGGGCTTGTCGTGGTACAGCGGGTGCTCGTAAGGGTAGTTGAGCAGATTGGATGCCCGCCAAAAAACGATGTCGCTTTGGGCTATTGCCGTAAACTCGGGACTCAACTTGCTTTTCTTCAAATAGCGGTCGAGGTACTGCTGACGTTTGTGCGTTTCCGCCGTCAGGTAAGTGCTGAAATCTGCCGGTTTTGCGTAGCGCAATTTGGTCTTCATTTCCGTTTCCTGCGAGGCAAATTGCACTTTAGTATCCTTCAAATACTTATTATTTTCCTTACCCGTTCCGCTGAAAATCGCGCTTTCGACCGGCGCGGAACCGTCGAATGCCACATGCAGGTCATCGCCGGGTTCCAAGAAAATTTCCAGCATTTTTTTACCGTAAATCACCTCGCCGTGTACGCCGTGGGTGAGTTTGAAATCGGCGGCAAAACTACCGTCGGGTTTCATTTCGATTTCGCGCGTTTCTTCTTTGTACAGCACCGGGTCGAGGATGAGCTTGATGCTGATTTTGCGGCGCACAATGTTGTGTACTTTGCCCTGCAACTTGGTTTCCACCTGTGTTGTAACCGTACCGATATTGTCGATTTCGGGCAGGGCGGCGAGGTCTTCCGCACGTTCCGCTTTCTTGGCGCTGCGCTTTTTATTGGTCTGCGGCACGGTGACGGCATCCTCGGCGGAGGGCGGCGGCGCGACGTTAATTACTTCCTGTCGGGCGAAGTCCGTGGTCTGCATCCCGGCGTGGCGGCGCAGTGCGTTTTCGTAGGCGGCCTGCACCGTCTTGTCATAGTCTTCAATCGGATTGATGCGCATAAAGTTAAACACATCGGTACGCAACTGCGCCTGCTTTTCGGTACGCGCCCGTTGGTATAGGTCTTTAGCGAGAGCAAAAAATAAAGTGCGGCCGTGCAGATTGGCTTTGGCGGCGTCGTTGTTCAAATCAAAATCGACTTCCTGTACCTCCTGTATCGTGATTTTGCGCTCGCGCATACTCACCCCGCCGCGAAAAACCCAGCCTTCGGTGCCGTCTTTTTTTCGAATTTGATACCAATAGTCGCTGTACAAAGTGCCGAAGTGACGGTAAGTAAATTTATCGCCCGTTTGGTTCAGCAAAAATTCCGCTTCCTCGCCCCGATACAAAAAGCCCTTGACTCGGTCGGTCAAATGCGGCTTTTCGCGTATCTCCAAACTCTCGAACGAACCGACGATATACGGCTCCATAAAACTGCGCTCTACCTTGCGGGTTTCGATTAACTCGCGGTTGCGATTGCCCTGCGGCTTGCGGTTGTTGTAAGCAATGTCGCTGCCGCCGATCCAGCCCGTCAGCCCGCTGTGCGCCTCTACACGGTAAAAATCATCGGCGTTAATATCTTCGTCGGCGGTCAGGCGGCTGTCGGCGATGTGCAGCGATTTTCCTTTTGCCAAATCCATAAACAGCGGCACGGCAGCCCCGTCGTCGATGACCAAAACGGCCGCGTTTTTCACGACGAGTTTGTCCGTTCCGTTTTTAATTTCTTTCCATTCGGGCGGATTGCGCTGCGCAAAACCCAAAAAGACATCCAAAAAGTACAGATAATCCTGATTGATGAGCGCGGCGTCGTTGCTGATTTCTATTTCCCGCAAAAAATCGTAGTAATCGGCGGAGAGGGTCATCGGTACGCTCAAAGAGTTGGCGGCGGGGTACTCGGTGCGGTAGCGCATCAGGTTGTACGCCCACCAATAATCGACGGAGGCTTTGGCGTAATTCATAAAATCTTCGCTGAAAGTCGCCTCTTTTTCCGCTAAAAAATTCTCCAGAAAGCGGTGCTTTTTCGAGCGCACTTTGTCCATGTATTTGCGAAAATTCAGAGAACTCATTTCGGTCAGTGCGGTATTGATTTCGCTGTCCGAATAACCGGGGAAAACCTCCGACGCGCCGTGCAGATATTCGTTGTGCAGAGCGGCTTTGCCTTCAAAAATGACGTTGTCGTAGAGGTCTGCGCCGTTGGCGGAAATTTTCACCGCGTCGCCGGGTTCGAGGTAGATGTCGATATTTTCGTCACCGTGTCGCACTTTAACGACGGTGGGTTTTTCTACGGGAAACTGAAAGCGAAATTCGCCCGTTTTATTGAGCGGTATTTGATAGACTTTTTCCTTACGGGTAATGTAATTTTCGGTGAGATGCAGGCGGATAATGTCTTCGACCGGCTCGGTAATAACGCCGCCGATAAAGGCATTTTTTTGTGAAACTTGCTTGGTATGATTTGTATTTTGTGCGAAGGAAGAAAGGTGTAGCAGTAAAATAAAAAGACTGCTCAATGTGTATTTAAAATATGTGTTGTTGCTCATCAATCCTCTGTACTTTCTTTGGTTTAGAAATAAAAATGCGTTTGCAACCGGCTTTCGATTTCAAGTCGAAAAGTCTCGATTTAAAAAAATAGTGTGTATCAGGGAAATTGTTTAGGGAAAAGGAGTTCGTTAGTTCGTCAAGTTATTTGGTTTATTCTACTTAAAAGGCAAGAGTGCGGTTTTTCAAATTCCGCACAAGATAAAATAAATTTTCGTTACGCAAAAAAGAAAGGTAATGAATTACACAAATGTTATCATTTTAAGAAAATTTTAAGAAGTTTAACTTAAACGACGGCGAACATTAAAGAAAAATCCGTTTGCAGACAGGTAAAGACGGGAATTTATCTCTGCGACGGAAAGGATAATTTCTGCCGACGGGCTGCCGAAAATTGTTTGACAATTCGGCGGCAACCGTCGCGATTTATACAAATTGTTATACAGAAAACGGCGTGTTTATTGGCTTTCGGCGTGATTTGTAAATTGAAAAATAATGAATAAGTATTTTGCCGAAGTAATTGTGAATGAATTAGTTATTCAGTCTCAAAAAATCGGGTATCGCTTTTTCAGCGGCAGAAAACCGGCAAAAAACGTGCTGCTCATGAGTTCTTACGGCGGTATGAAAGTACTCAAAAAAACTACATTTTAAAACAAATTGTAAGCTAAAAAATGACGGCCGGGAATTAAAGCAGCCGCAAAGCCGCATAAAACGGTAAATTTTTTAAAAAAAATTGTGTCAAAGTTTTGCTAATACGATGTAGCCTTCTACTTTTGCGGCGTAATTAATCACAGAGGAACTTTTCAAGGCGAGTCAGAAATTTTATTTTCTCGACTATTTATGAAAACACTACACGATTTCAAAAAACCTTTTGAAAAGTAACTCATAAAAATTTCTCAGAATGAACAAAGGAGATTTAATTTCTAAAGTAGCAGAAAGTGCTGATATCACCAAAGCACAAGCTACAGACGCGGTAAACGCGGTTTTCAACTCTATCCGCGACGCCGTTAAAAGCGATGATAAAGCGGCTTTCGTAGGTTTCGGTACTTTCAGCCTGGCACACCGCCCGGAGCGTCAAGGTCGTAACCCGCGTACCGGTGAGTCTATCACTATCCAAGCTAAGAATAACGTAAAATTCAAAGCCGGTAAAGAATTGACCGAAGCTGTGAACTAAAATAGTTTTCGGCAAAAAAAAAAGCAACTGTGACTTCGTCGCAGTTGCTTTTTTTTTTGGTTGACGGTTGACTGTAGGCACGGCTTTTTGGGGAGTTTTTTTAAAACAGCAAGAATATGTTCTAATTCTGTATCTGTAATAGACCGGTAAAAAATTTGTATAACAGGCAGAACAAAAAGTAAGGTAATTTGCAATTTACAGAGACATCAGCAAAACGCTGCCGGACAACGGTCAACCGGCAACGAAACACAATCAGTAATGAAACACTAATCTCCGAAAATACTATTCTGATAGGAACTTACCCTATACCGCGCATTCTCCCGTATGTCCAACCAAAACAAGTTAATATCCGCGATGTGGTAATTTTTGCGAATGAAGAAAATGCTGCCTTTAAACTTGGGTTTTGTCGTGTACAAATAGCCGTCGAAAGCGCGGGCATCCACTAAATTCGGAAGTATTTCGTGGTATTCGTACAGCACCGCGCCCTTGTGTTCACTGCGCGGTATGAGGTCGCCCGCCGTCGTCCACGACAGCGGATTGACGACGGCGATGTCGTTATTCGGCACGTAAGCCTTGGGCGTATTGCCCGCTTTCCACGTGCGCCACGTGCAAAAGCAGCCGGTCATTTCGGGCGTGCTGCACACCGGTATGTTTTGGAAATAATCGTTTTTGACCTCGATGCCGATGAGGTAGGCGGCAATCATGCGGTCTTGCACCTTTTGTCCGTCCACGACTTCGCGCAGCAGTTTCTTAGCGTGGGTCGTGCCCTGACTGTGCGAGGCGATGATAAACGGTCGGTCGGCGTTGTAATTTTCTAAAAAATATAAAAAAGCCGCCTTCACATCTTGATACGCCAATTCAAACGCTTTTTCCGCACTCGCTTTCGTCTTTTCTTTCTCCAAAGCCCCGTAACTGCTCAGGTGCGCCTGCCGATAATAGGGCGCGTAAACCTTCCCGACGCCGTTAAAAACCGTCGCGTGGTTTTTAATCGCCATGCTATCGACTTTGTTCAAAAAGTTGCGGTCATCGACGGGGGCATTCCACCGGTCTTCGCCTTTTTGCCCCGAGTAGAGGGTCGGGTAGAGGTAGAAAACGTCAATCGGCGCATCGTCCTGCACGTCTTTTAAATCGGCGGTCGGTAACAAATCGGCGGCGTCATCACGGTCGGGCAGTGCCGCCCAGTATGCGCTTTTTGCATAGTCGGGCGCGGTCGGTCGCGTTTGCTCGGAGTAGAGACCTTTGGGATTGGCGGTGCAGGAGGTGAGGAGGAACAGCAGGGCGGGGAGAAGTAATTTCATGTTTATTTATTGATTTGGCGGTACGTGAGTTTTCAAATTTTTATAGTTGAATTTTGGCGAAAACGGTCAGAGATTCAAAATGTTGATGTGTTCCGTTTTTTTGTATCCGAATGCCAACGGCATGGGTCACTTCCGCCCGGTTTGCCGCTCACGGTAGGTAAATACCGGGCTGTTGGGGGGGGAGAGTTTTCTCCGGGGAGAGACGCGTTTTCCCGCGTCTGTACGAGTGAGGCATTTGCAAAAAAATCTGTTTTAATCCGCCTTATCCGCTAAATCCGCGATTCTGATTTTATCACACGATATGCGTTT